>JAUXIP010000212.1 GCA_030620935.1 Deltaproteobacteria bacterium
AAGTGCCCTCCACACCCAAGGAACCTTTCCAAGCAGTTCTTAATGGCGTTAAAGGCCTCCTCGATCAAGGAGTCGCAGCCAAAGACATCTCTTTTTTCTCCCATGGCACCACTGTAGGGACAAACGCCCTCCTGGAAGAGAAAGGCGCCAACACCGGCCTGCTGGTCACCGAAGGCTTCCGTGGCATTTACGAGGTGATGGAGCAGACCCGTGGCTATGGCCCGGCGACCTACGACTTGTTTTTCGAAAAGCCGAAGTTGCTGGCACCTCCTTATTATACCGAGGAGATACCGGAGCGGGTCGATTTTCGTGGGCAAGCACTGAAGGCTATCGATTTGAAGGCCTCTCTCCAGGCAATTCGAAACCTTAAAAAGAAAAAGGTTAAATCGATTGCCGTCTGCCTTCTCTTCTCTTTCCTCAATCCCGACCACGAACTCAAAATCAAAGAGATCGTAGAAAAAGAGTTCCCAGAGGTGAGCCTTTCTCTCTCCTGCGAGATCCTGCCACAGATCCGTGAGTTTTACCGTATGAGCACGACCGTGATCAACGCATACCTCTCACCCGTTGTAAGTCATTATCTCAGTCACCTCGAAGGGAGGCTGAGAGAGATGGGCGTGATCACGCCCAAGCTCTACATCATGCAGTCGAACGGTGGAGTCTCCACCTTCCAAGGCGCCACCAAAAAGCCCGTTGCGACCGTACTCTCAGGTCCGGCAGGAGGTGTCATAGCCTCCCTAGGAATCAGTCAAAGAGCAGGCATAAAGAACATTATCACCTTTGACATGGGCGGAACGAGTTGTGACGTTGCCTTGATCCATGACGGAACACCGGTCATTACGACTCAGGGAAGAATCAACCGCCGTCCTATCAGCCTCCCCATGCTCGACATCCATACGGTAAGTGCAGGCGGTGGGACCATCGCGAGAATCGATACGGTCGGCGGACTCCAAGTCGGTCCGGACAGTGCCGGGGCCGATCCCGGCCCCATTTGCTATGACCATGGAGGAGAAGAGGTCACCATTACCGACGCCAACCTCGTTCTGGGAGTGCTCAATTCGGATCAATTCCTCGGCGGACGAATGAAACTCAATAAGGACAAGGCAAACAAACTTTTGCAGGAAAAGATTGCCGGCCCTCTGGATTTATCTCTGTTGGAAGCGGCAGACGGAATTTTAAAAATCATCAACGTAAAGATGGAAGAGGCCATCAAGGCCGTCTCTTCCCAAAGAGGCTATGACATCCGGGACTTTACTTTGATAGCCTTTGGTGGCGGGGGGCCGATGCATGCGGGCAGAATAGCCTTGGACCTGGGAATTCCTTCACTCCTTATCCCTTGGACCCCAGGTGTCACCTCGGCACTGGGGCTTCTGATGGCAGACGTCAAGCACGACTATGTCCGATCAAAACTCGCCCTGATAACGGAGCTGGATCTTGAGGAAATCAACAACCTCTTTTCCCAACTTACCACACAGGCGAAAAGAGACCTTGAGGACGAGGGATTCGGCGATAACGAAATCACCCTCCATCCCTTTTTGGATCTCCGTTATGCAGGCCAAGGGTACGAGTTGACCGTACCTTCGCTTATGCCTCCGTTAAAAGCAGCGGATCTGGATCTCATGCGGCAAAGGTTCGATGATCAGCATGAAAAGGCCCATGGCCACAAGGCCGAGTCCGAGCCTGTGGAACTGGTCAGCTTGCGTCTCATTTCAACGGGGCTGGTACCGCAGGCCAAGTTATCTCCTATGGAGCCGACGGGCAGAAAACTCGAAGAGGCCAGGACTGGAGAGAGGAAAATCTTTTTCGGCAAGGGAAACGGGTTCTTGAACTGCGAGATATACAGCAGAGACCTGCTGGAACCGGAACACCGGATAGCCGGGCCGGCAGTTATCGAACAGATGGATACGACGACTGTGATCCACCCGGAACAGGAAGCGATGGTAGACAGTTACCGGAATCTCATTGTAAGGGAGAAAAAACAGGCATAAGGCGCGAGGCGAAGTAAAAAGTTAAAAGGAAATTCTTTTGCCTTTTTACTTTTGCCTTTTGCCTTCTCTTTGTTATGAACATCGATCCCATAACTCTTCAAGTGATTCAGGCACGCATGGCCGGCATCGTCCAGGAAATGCAAAACTCGCTTTTCCGCACCGGCTTTTCGACTATTATTAGAGAATCCCAAGACGCGAGCTGCGCCATCTTAAACGTCCAGGGTGAAGTGGTCGCCCAGCATGTCGTTCTTCCGCTTCACATGGGCGCCTTTCCCGCTTGTGCCAGGGGGGTACTTAAAAACTTTACGGCCTCTGAAATTCACGGCGGGGACGCTTTCATAACCAATCATCCCTATCTGGGTGGTAGTCCCCATGCCCCGGACATGGCGGTGCTCACGCCAATCTTTTACCGTGGAGAGTGGGTCGGCTTCGCAGCTAACATCGCCCACAAAAGCGACATTGGGGGGCCGGTTCCGGGGAGCTGTTGGAGTCAGGCGAGAGAGATCTATCAAGAAGGTCTTCATCTCCCACCATTAAAATATGTTAGCCGCTCTGAGCCGAGCCGTGACATCGAGGCGATTATCGGGGCCAATAGCCGTACACCGGAGCTGGTGGTCGGCGATATGCGCGGACAGGTAGGGGCCTGCCGCTTGGGCGAAAGGCGCTTTCAGGAGATGATGGAGAGGTACGGTAGCGAGACGGTCCTTGCCTCCTACGAACATCTCTTCGACTTAACTGAAGCAAAAGTGCGCAGTGAAATCGATTCCTGGCCGGATGGTGTGGGGACAGGTGAGAGATTTGTCGATAGTGACGGAATTGATCTCGACAAACCGGTCCGTATCCATGTACGGATCGAGAAAAAGGGAAAAGATTTGCTCTTTGACTTTACCGGCTGTGCCGGCCAAACCAAAGGACCTGCCAACATCCGTCCTACCGTGGTGCGGGCTGCCTGTTCCTACTGCCTTACCTGCCTCGTAGATCCCAGATTGGCTATCAATCATGGTTTGGCTCGCGTTATTGAAATGAGGTTCCGTGAAGGCAGTGTGGTCAACCCCCGTTTTCCTGCCCCGGTAAATACTTACAACCCGACGGTCCACGCTCTGGTCGAGGCGCTCCTGGAGGCATTCAGCCAATTGACCCCCCACAAGAAGGTCGCCGACGGTTGCAGCAGCCGTTCTATCATCATTGGCGGACGCAGTAACAAAACGGGCAAAGGATATGTCCAGTATGAGATCTTTGGCGGCGGATCAGGGGCCCGCAGCGGCAAGGACGGCGTCTCCGGAACCAACGTCAATCAATCCAATGCAAGAATCACCCCGATTGAATTCTTCGAATCGGAATTCTCCACACGTCTCCGGCGCTTTGAGCTGATACCGGATTCCGGGGGTGCAGGAAAGTTCCGTGGCGGACTAGGTTTCATACGGGAATACGAGTTTCTCGACCATGAGGCGCGCTTTTCGCTCCGCTCTACCAAGCACGTCGTCGCGCCGAAGGGAACCGAGGGGGGACTCCCTGGTAAAACAGGATGGTGCGCGGTGAATCCGAAAACAGAAAAAGAGAAAATCCTTCCCTCGCGCTATTCCGACCTCGTCATTCATCCGGGCGACGTGGTCCGCTTGGAGACCCCTGGAGGAGGCGGGCTTGGAAACCCGTTGGAAAGGGATCCCACGATGGTACGAAACGATGTCCGAAATGGCTATGTGTCTAAAGAAAAAGCCGAAGAGCTTTACGGCGTCGTGATCGAAAAAACCAAAGATGAATTTTTTATCAATGAATTCCTAACCCGAAAGGCTCGGAGAAATACAGACTCATCAGGACAAAAGTAAGATGCCGGCTAAGCTTCTTTACGGGCAAGTGCAGCGAAGCGCCATGAATTGGCCTTTTTTTGTGGCCCAGGAACGAAAATTCTTTGCCGAAGAGAATCTCACTGTTGAGGCCACTATTTTCACCTCCGGCCAGGAACCCGTTACCGGATTAATCAACGGATCACTGGACGTGATCAACGTGATTCCCGATGTTGCGCTCCTTGAGATAATAAAAGGAGCACCTCTGTCGCTCATCGCCAACACCAACACTCGCCCAGAATATACTCTCATGGTCCATCCCACTGTTAGAGATTTTAAAAACTTGAAGGGGGGAAAAATCGGCGTGAACGATAGCCGCTCCGCCGAGGGATTAATTTTTAAAAAGCTTGCCAAAAAAAAGGGTCTTTCGCCTGATGCCTATGAGTTAGTAGGCTCCGGCCCGCCGCCCGAACGATGTGAGAGACTCAAACAAGGTCTTTTGGCTGCCACCATGGTTACGCAACCATTCGACTTTGCTTTAAGAGAAGCCGGTTTTAAAAGCTTGGCATCCTCACCGGAAATCGTCCCTTATTATCCCTTCACTGTTTGTGTGGTCCAACGTGGGGAAAAAATCAATGAAGAGATTGTACGATTTTTGTCCTCGCTAAAAAATGCCTGGCAATGGCTTGCCGATCCTATGAACCGGGAGAGCGCGATAGCGATCTTAGTTCGTTCTACCGAAGCAGCTACAAAGCAGGCAGAGGCAACTTACGATCTTTACCTCAAATCACCTTCTCCCCCGAGTCTTGTCCCGAGTAGGGAAGGTGTCGCTACGATGATGGAACTGTTAGGTGAAAGCGGACGCCTCTCCCCTCCCCTCCCACCACCGCAAGAATTTATTGATGACCGATACATTAAAACACTTGAATCTTAAAACAACAGACAACCAGGAGAAGGGACTTTTTCATTCACGCATATCTGAAACTATCCAGAATA
>JAUXIP010000153.1 GCA_030620935.1 Deltaproteobacteria bacterium
ATGCTTCCGAGGGTCAGCAGGATCTTTAGCGAGATAGATAGAGCTGGGCGCACTTTTCACTGCAAAAGTAATGGCCGTCTCGGAATATCGCCTCTTCTTTGGGGAGGTAGCTCTGACATTGAGGATCCAACACCATCTCTTCTGTCTTTCCGACGTGGCGCCGAGAGCGATCCTGGCGTGAGGATAAGAGGGAACTCAGCAGGCGGACTATCAAATAGGCTAAAACAGAGAAAAATAATATCCGGAAGAACAAATTAACCCCGATCCGACAGAAAAACCAAGTTACGTGCGATCCTGAAGGGCGTGTTGCATATATTTCAGACAAATTGATGATCGTTCGGTAACTTCACTGACAGTGAGTTTCGAATTTCATGGTGCAAACTACTCTTCGCCAAAGTCTCGTACTCTGTTGGGCTGCTTCGACCACTTAATGTCGGATCGGGGTTAACTGCCCTCGGCCCTAATTCTCTGCAGTGGGCCGGTCCTACGACCTCATCAGACTTACTTTTTTATCATCCTTAACGCTCACCAGAAGCTCCGACATGGTGGCTCCGAGAGCCGGGTGAATCACCTGCGGAGCGATCTCGCTTAAAGGGATGAGGACAAACTTGCGATTGTGCAATTCCGGGTGAGGAATCTTGAGGCTTCTCTTTTCCAGCATGAGGGAGTTGTATAGAAGGATATCCATGTCGATGATGCGCGCTCCCCAGCGCTTGCGGACTTTCTTTCGTCCCATGGCCCGCTCGATGTTTTTTAATTTATTGAGGAGTTGTTCGGGCGTGAGTTCCGTCTCTATCTCAATGGCTCCGTTGACATACCATTGCTTGGAGTCACCCAAAGGCTCGCTTTCATAGTGCGAGGACTCCCTAATGATTTTCGTGTGGGGGATTTTGGCGATTCTGTCCAAAGCCTCCAGGTAGTTCTCTTTCTTCTTCCCCAGATTGGAGCCGATTCCTATGTAAGCTTGCGAAGGCACAGTCCCTCAGGATGGATCCTTCAGGATACCTGCTACTACAATCGAACCTGCCGGATCCTCTCCGCAACCTCCTTGAGACGTTCTTTATCCACGCACACGGTAAAACGGACAAAGCCTTCCCCGGCCTCCCCAAATCCATTGCCGGGAGTCGTGATGACTCCGACTTCGTCGAGCAGCTTGGCCGTGAGCTCGGCTGAAGTCAGCCCTTTGGGCACAGAGACCCAAACATAAAAGGTCGCACGGGGTTTTTCACACTCAAAGCCCACGGCTCGAAGTCCGGAGACTAAGATATCCCGCCTTTCTTGGTACAGCTTTCTCGATGGTTCCACGATCTCATCGCCAAGACGCAAGGCCTCGATCGCAGCCTCCTGGACACCCTGGAAAGCGCCGGAGTCTATATTCGACTTGACCTGGGCCAGGCCGCTTACAAGCTCCTGGTGTCCCACTGCCATCCCGATGCGCCAACCGGTCATGTTGAAGGTCTTGGAAAGCGAGTGGAATTCTATGCCGACTTCCCTGGCACCTTCAACCTGGAGAAAACTTAAGGGGCGGTACCCGTCAAAGCCCATCTCCGTGTAGGCCGCGTCGTGACAAACGATGATGTTGTGGCGGAGGGCGAACTCGACGACCCTACTGAAAAATTCTTTTTCTGCGACCGCGGCGGTGGGATTATTGGGGTAGTTAATCCAAAGCATTTTGGCCTGTCGCGCGACCTCGGGCGGGACGGCGTCCAGATCCGGGAGGAAATGGTTTTCCTTCCTGAGCGGAAGAAAAAAGCTTGTCCCTCCGCTAAAGGAAGTTCCGATGTGATAGACCGGATAGCATGGGCTGGCGACCAGGACCAAGTCTCCGGGATCGACAAAGGCTGCGGGCATATTGGCGATCCCCTCTTTAGATCCGATAAGAGAGATCACCTCCTTCGCAGGATCGAGCTTGACATTGAAACGGCGCTGGTACCAGTCGGTAACGGCCTGGCGAAACTCAGGAAGACCGGCGCTGCTGGGATAGCGGTGATTGGCGGGTTTAGCGGCTGCCTCTTTAAGTTTGTCGACGATTTGGGCCGGGGTAGGAATATCGGGATCACCTATGCCCAGGTCGATAAGATCGACTCCGCGAGCCAGCACTTCTTTCTTTCTCCGGTCGATCTCAGCGAAGAGATATGGCGGCAACTCATTGATTCTTTTAGCTTTTTTGATGTTCAGAGCCAACTTTGCAAAACCCTCCTCTAGAAAACAAAAATTGCATTCTTTTACCTATTTTTTATCGTTTTGACAACAAGTTTTATTAATTTTATAAAAACTTCTAATATCAGCAGAGAAAATCATGGCCCTTCACATTGTCATAGACGGTTATAATCTGATCGGGAGCGAGAAGGGGTTGGTGGGGAAGCTGGAAGGAAAAAGAAACGAACTGATCCAACGGCTTCAGAGCTACCAGGAGAGAAAAAGCTATGACATTACAGTTGTTTTCGACGGCTGGCGTTCCGGAGGGGGCTATGAGGCGGAGGAAAGGGTGGGAGGCATTCGAGTGATCTTCTCTCAGCTAGGAGAAAAAGCGGATAGCGTTATCCAGAGACTGGCGGGGGAGATAGGTAGCGGATGCATCGTAGTGACGTCGGACGGAGAAGTCCGTCGAGCGGTGGAGGCGAGTGGGGCAGTGGCGATCTATTCGGGAGAATTCAACGCTAAACTCAGGACGCTTGATCGGGAAATTTTCGAGGAGGTGGATGAGGAAGGCGGATCCGTAAGAGGACGAGATAAAAGAGGCAACCCTAAAAAATTATCGAAGATGGAAAGAAAGAGGAGAGAAAGACTAAGGAAACTTTAGATCTTCCGGCCGACTTGACATCAGGCTCCTATCGCTATAGAAGCGCCTCATTATGAGCAACTTAAAAGATCGAATCATTCGGGCAGCTAAGCTGGATGTCCATTTGTACGAAGAAGTCGAGGCGGATTCTAGTGCAATGCGCCAAGCCATGAGCGTCGTTGTGCTCAGCAGTGTGGCCGCTGGGATCGGTACCAGCCTGCATGGCGGGCTGGGCGGGCTTGTTATGGGAACCGTTGTGTCTCTGATTGCATGGTATATCTGGGCCTATCTTACTTATCTCATAGGGACGAAACTCCTACCTGAGCCCCAAACTCATGCGGATATCGGCCAACTTCTCAGGACCACGGGATTCTCCAGCGCTCCGGGTTTGATCCGGGTGTTGGGTATTATTCCAGGTCTCGTGGGGATTGTTTTTTTCGTCGCCTCGATCTGGATGCTCGTGGCGATGGTGATCGCCGTGAGACAGGCGCTTGACTACAGCGGGACCCTTCGTGCCGTTGGCGTCTGCGTCATCGGCTGGATTGTTCAAGCGATTATTCTTGCCTTGTTATTCTCCTTAATGGGTGGTCCCCCCGGCGGAGTCTAGGCTTGATTCCTCTGCGCGACGATAATCCCACCGTCCTATGGCCTTTTGTCACCGTTTCTCTAATCGTTGCTAACAGCGCCGTTTTTATCTACGAACTCTCCCTCGGGCCGCGTGCATTGGACAGCTTTGTCTACCAGATGGGCATGGTGCCGGCCTCTCTCTTGCAGGGCGGTATACCCGGAACCGGGGGTTATTTCACAATGCTAAGCTCGATGTTTCTGCACGGCGGTCTGCTGCATGTGGCTGGAAACATGCTTTATCTCTGGATCTTCGGTAACAACATTGAGGACAGTATGGGTCACCTGCGCTTCATCATTTTCTATTTGGTTGCAGGACTAGTCGCTGCTGTGACCCACCTTGCGCTGAATCCGGTTTCGACAGTACCTACCATTGGCGCCTCGGGGGCGGTCTCGGGAGTGCTGGGCGCCTATCTCTTTCTCTTTCCACACGCGCGTATCAAAACCTTAGTGACACTAGTCTTTTTCTGGTTCATCGTCTATCTGCCGGCGTGGGTCCTGCTCATCGTCTGGATCGGCTTTCAGTTTCTCAGTCAGTCCCTGGACCCGATGGATCCGACGGCCGGCGGCGTAGCCTACGCCGCTCATATCGGGGGTTTCATGACGGGTCTGGTACTTATCCCACTCTTTCGGAAATATCAGCGCCGGAGCTATTTTCGATACTCATAAGAACCAAAATCTCCCGCCCGTATGATTGGCCGTCGAAGAGGCATTCATTCCTATTGACATCCTTCGTCCCAGTGATAAAAGCAGAGCCGAAAGGAGGGCTAGCACCATGAACGTAAGGACGGCGATCTTTTCTTATGTGGGAGGGGGGCGGGATGAGAGGAAAAGCTTTTCAAAGATAAGGAGGACAAGACATGCTTGAGCAGAATAGTTCCGCCACGAAAAGAAAGCTCGTATACCTGTTGTTCTTGGGGATTCTTGTGTCACCCCTGTGGCTAGGTAAAGCCTTGGCCTGGGAACCCAAGAAGCCCGTCGACTTCATCATTATGGCCGGTAAAGGGGGCGGCGCGGACAAGATGTCCCGTCTGATGCAAACGGTCATCGCGAAACACAAGTTCTCATCCAAACCGTTCATTCCCATCAACAAGCCGGGCGGGTCAGGCGCCGAAGCCTTGATCCATCTGAAGCAGAAAAAGGGTGACAACCACACCATCATGGTCACCCTGAACAGCTTTTATACGACGCCGCTACGCCAGCCCAAACTTGGGATCGACATCTCGACGTTCACCCCGATTGGGCGGAGGGCCGAGGACACCTTCCTCTTGTGGGTGCTAAAGGACAGCGGTATCAAAAACGTTAAGCAGTTCGTCAAAGCGGCCAAGGCGAAGGGTAGCAAATGGATCATGGCAGGCACCGGAAAGGGCCAAGAGGACTCGCTCCTGACGAGTTTTCTCAATAAAGCTTATGGTCTCAAGATGAAATACGTGCCCTTCAAGGGCGGCGGCAGGGTAGCCAAGGAGCTAGCCGGCGGGCATGCCAACTCGACCGTGAACAATCCATCGGAGCAGCTCGGTTTCTACGCAGCCGGCAAGACGATCCCGATCGCCGCGTTCACGCCAGACCGGCTCCCGTTGTTTAAGGAGGCACCGACCTTTACAGAGCTTGGAAAGGACTTTGTCTACTTCATGCAGCGCAGCGTCGTCGGGGCGCCCGGGATGAGCAAGGAGGCCGAGGCGTTTTACCGGAGCGTCTTCGCTCAGGTCTATGCATCCGACGAATGGCAGGGCTATATGAAGAAAAAGAGTCTCAGGGGAGGATTCCTGACAGGCGAGGCGCTAAAGAGTTACTGGGCCAAGGAGAAGAAAATCCACCGGACGATGCTGAAGGACATCGGGGAAATCAAGTAATCGGACTTCCCAGTCCAGACATCAGCGAGAAAGGGAGGGGATCACCAGCATGCGTTGGGCAGAACTGATTATGGCCGGCGTCATGGCGATTTTCTCCCTTTACCTGATGTGGAAAAGTGCGGAACTCCCCATCGGCTGGATTCCCGGAGAGGGTCCCGGCGGTGGGGCATTCCCGTTCTGGCTGTCCGTGGGCATGCTCGTCTGCTCGGCCTGGGTGATTGTGCGCTGGATCAAGCGGACAAGCCCACCGTCGCGATCGACCGAACCTTACATGGACAAGCGATCGTTCAGGCTGTTCCTGATCGGGGCGGGCTCGCTGGCGGTGATGATCGGGTCGATCCACATCATCGGCGTGTACGGGGCAGTCCCGCTGTTTCTCATTTTCTATATGCGGTTTTTGGGCAGCCACCGGTGGGTCACGACCGGGACGCTGGCGGCCGCCACGCCCGTCGTCCTTTTCTTATTCTTCGAAATCGCCTTGAGGATCACCTTGCCGA
>JAUXIP010000002.1 GCA_030620935.1 Deltaproteobacteria bacterium
TCGTAAAGAAAGTCGGTGACCATCAAGCCGAGGATAAAGAAAAGGATCACCAGCGCTTCCCAGTGCGACTGGCCGGCTAACTTGCTCTCGGCCGGCTTAAATCCAAAAAGACGCAACGGATGGGAGAGAAGCCAGCGGTACAGGGCTATCAGCACGGCTACAATAACGCTGCTCTCCACGAGATCCTTGAGCAGGAGATAAGGGCCGCCTAAGCCGTCCGGGTGAAGTCCCGGAATGTAAAAGTGCGGGTTATAACCCTGTCCGAACAATGTAAGGGTCCGGGCGGCGACGATCATAAACCCCCAAAAAATGATGAAGTGCATCAGCCCGGCGGGCTGTTCGCCTCTTAGAAACTTTTTCTGGCCGAAGGCATAGACCAATACAGCACGGATTCTTTGGCCGATGTGATCGAAACGCTGGTCGGGGCGCGCCTTTTGCAAGAGAAGAAAACGGCGGTAGAGCGTGTGGCCGAAAAGAGCGAAGGCGCCAGCGATGATCAGCGTGAGCAAAACAGGAGTGAACATGGCAAATGTGACTTGCCTATGGCATATGTCATATTAGAGTTAATTTCAAGAAAAGGGGAATGTAAGTCCAAGTCTCAGATATCTCAAGCGTAGGGCTTCGGGGCTCCCCGCGCTCCACGGCCTCTCGCAGCGACCCTGCCGGGACAAGCTTCTACCCCAAAAAGTCCTTCGCTTTCGCTCAGTGTACTTTTTGGGGACCCCGATGGGATGAACCTTGACATTCGGCTGAGCTCAGTCGAAGCCCCGGAATTCCCTTCGGTCAGTTCCGGCTTTCATCCTGCGCAAGCCCTCGGCGGGTGCCCGCTGCTCCGTCCATGTTCCGCTTGGGGAACCCGCTCAGCCCTTAGGGAATTTTCCGGCCAGGATCTTTGAGGTGTTGCAAGCTTACGCACGGTTTATGGAAGAAGTAATCGTTAACACCTGGCGCAATTGGTTCTGGAGCGTCTCTGCTCTTCTGTTGTTGATCGGACTTTACGCCTGCAGTCCCTCTCCTCGCGTGGTTGTTGCCACGAAAGAGGGCAAAGAACTTGCGGTGCGCGTAGAAGTCGCGGATACGCCGGGGAAGAGAAAGTTGGGATTACAGTACCGTAGCGAGTTGGACGAAGGGCAAGGGATGCTGTTTTTATTCCCCGTTCAAGAGATTCAGACCTTTTGGATGAAAAACACCCCGATCTCTTTAGACCTGATTTTTATCAACAGTCAGCGAAAAGTAGTCGGGATTATCCACGAAGTGGTTCCTTTTTCGACGACACTGCGGTCGATAGCAACGCCGAGCCGGTTCGTTCTCGAAATCAAAGGCGGTCTGTCGCGGCAAAGCGGTATTGATGTAGGCGATACCGTCCGTTTTGAAGGGATATCATTAGAAAACATTGAGGGTTGAATAGATAGAGACAGGGACAGAGATAGAGAATGGTGGGGTGGTCTCTGTCTCAAATCTCTGTCTGTGGTCTGCTAAATCTCGGCGAAGAAATAGGGCCTTACAGGATCTAACCGCTCCTCATAGCTGTCGGGATAGAGAAACCATAGCGCCGCGGCGATGCTGCTAAAAAGGGAGTTTCCATCCTGCGGTGTGTAGCACATACCCACGACCTCTCGGTCTCCTTTGATGGCCAAGCTTTGCGTCACGATAACGGTCTGGTTAAGAATGCGGCCGAAGAGTCCGTGATCACGCCCGAAGGAGAAAACCGCAGCCGAGGATGTTTTATTCGTCAGCGCGACTCTCCCGTTGACCTTGAGACGGCGAATGACTTCATCCATAGTCACGGCGCGACGGAGAGCTAAATTAAAATGGATCGTATGCATATACTGGGTGTTTAACTTGAGCGCAGAGGAGTAGATACCGAGGTCCAGACCCATAGTTTTGAAGAGGTAATGCGCATCTCTCCCTTGATGGGTGCCGAAGCGGATGTCGTCATGCTTTCCCACCTCAGGCGCCGGGATAAAGTCGCCCTCTTGGCTCAGGTCGTTGGCCCGACGCATGCAGACGAATCTTCCCTCTTCCAGGTTATTCTCTTTCTCTGGGCCGAGTGCGATAGTGTCGATCAAAACAGCCAGGTTGTGGGTGTTGCAGCTCACGACCTGGATGAACTGGTCTTCCTTGTGGTCCAGGGCTTTATCGTTAATTCCCCGGGCGTACCTCTTGCCGAAGCCGAACTCGCTCCCCTGGGCGATAAATCCCCGGCCGTTATTGGCGTAGCGCTTGTAATACCTTTCTTTGTTTTCGTTTCCGACCGGAGTGCAGTCAATGACTACGCTGGCTCTATCGATCGCTTCCTCGGCCTCGTACTGAGGCTCCATCTCCATCTTTTTAAAGCTGTTCCAGCGATCCTTGTCAACACAGAGTTTAGCCCCTCTTCTGCCGAGCACCTGGACCTTGGATCGGTCCGTCAGCAGGGGGGTGCGCTTATGAAAGGTTATTTCGTCGATCCCGAAAGCACCGCTAAAGTTGGCTAAAATGCCGATAAGAGGTTCCCCGATGGTTCCCGTCCCCACCACATGGACAATCTTTTGTTTCATACCTCACCTTAGATTAAACGGGAATCGTGCCTCCTGATGACACCGCCCGTTAAATGACCTATATATTTACTATACTTTCAAGCCGAGCGAAAGAGGACCCTTTAACGCGGTGAGGATATTGTGGTAAAACTTTCTAAGAGGAGAGAAGCTTATGGCAGGAGATCTAGCGCCGGCGGAATCGTTTTTTGATAGCCATTTCGGCATCACGTCGTGTGATCTAGACAAAGTCTTGGCCCAGGCCCTTGAGAAAAAGGCCGATTATGCGGATCTCTATTTCGAATATCGGGTCAATGAGGCCATCAGCTTGGAAGAAGGGATGGTCAAGCATACCTCCCAATCCACGGCTAATGGAGTCGGGGTGCGGGTCTTAGCGGAGTCTAAAACCGGGTACGCCTTCACCGATGACATCACTATAGAAAATCTCGAATTGGCTGCTCGGACGGCGCGATATATCGCCGAGAGTCATAAATCTCAGCTTCCCGTGCCCGTGAAAGGGGCGAAGGCAGCGGCGTACGATCTCTATCCCGTGAAGGAGGCAGTCAGAGATGTTCCATTGGATAGCAAAATCGCGCTGCTCCATGAAATGGACTCCCTTGCGCGCAACCTCGACTCCAGAATCAAGAATGTTTTTGTCTCGCTTGCGAGCGAGCATAAAATTATCCTAGTCGCCTCCTCACAGGGATGGGTCGTAGGGGACATCCAGCCGCTCACCCGTCTCAATGTTACCTGTATTGTCGAGCAACAGGGTGACCGGCAGATGGGTAGTTTTGGTGGCGGCGGCAGGGTAGAGTTCGGCTTTTTTACCGAGAAGAAGGATTATGAGCGCTACACCCGGGAAGCGGTGCGGCAGGCGCTGCTCAATCTCGAAGCCGTTGACGCCCCTGCGGGCGCCATGGATGTTGTCTTGGGCCCGGGCTGGCCGGGTATTTTGCTTCACGAAGCGATAGGACACGGGCTCGAGGGAGACTTCAATCGTAAAAAAGTCTCCGCATTCACGGACCGGATCGGACAAAAGGTCGCCTCGGAGCTGTGCACCGTTGTCGATGACGGAACCATTCCGTCCCGTCGCGGCTCGCTCAATCTGGACGATGAAGGGACCCCGACCCTCCGTACAGTCCTGATCGAAAAGGGCATCCTCAAAGGTTACATGCAGGACCGCCTCAATGCCGCGCTGATGAAGATGCCGCTTACCGGCAATGGACGGCGCGAGAGCTATGCCCATATTCCCATGCCCAGGATGACGAATACCTTCATGCTGGCAGGTGAGAGCTCACCGGAGGACATCATCCGTTCGGTGAAAAAGGGGCTTTACGCGGTGGCCTTTGGGGGTGGTCAGGTGGACATTACCAACGGAAAGTTCGTCTTTTCAGCCAGCGAGGCATATCGCATCGAGGACGGAAAGGTAACTCGGCCGGTGAAGGGAGCTACTCTGATCGGCAACGGTCCGGATGTACTTACTCGGGTCTCCATGGTGGGGACGGATCTCAAACTAGACGAAGGGGTCGGGACCTGCGGCAAGGATGGCCAATCCGTGCCGGTCGGCGTGGGACTTCCGACGATCAAGATCGACGGACTGACGGTGGGGGGAACCAAAGCCTAAAAACCAGGGTTCCAATCGTTCAAAATGTTCAATTCGGTCAAGCCCCCACCTCTTTCCTCCCCCGCGTCGCGGGGGAGGATGAAGGAGGGGGTTAAACGGTTTGAACGATTGGAACGACTTGAACAAACCTTAAATTAAACATGGAACGTTTGGAACTGAGCCAAGAATTGGCCCGGGATATCCTGGAACAGGCAAAGAAAAAGGGCGCTACCCAGGGAGACATGGTGATGGGCGAGAGCGACTCTTTCTTTGTCACTGTGCGCATGGGGGAGGTCGAAAAAATCAGTCAGGCCCAGGAAAAAAGGCTGGGCCTGCGCCTCTTTTTCGGCTCAAGCTCTGCTTCAGCCTCGACCTCTGATATCTCCAAAGGATCCGTCGAGCGGCTGGTGGAGGATACCTGCCGGATGGCCCGCTCTACGGCACAGGATCAGTATAGCGGCCTGCCCGCGCCGGAGGATCTTGCCCGGACCGTCCCGGATTTAGATCTTGTCGATGATAGCGGTCGATCGCTCTCTGTAGAGGAAAAGATCCGACTCGCACTGGAGGCAGAGAAACAGGCCCTCAACTTTGATCCGCGCATTACCAACTCCGAAGGCGCGGAATTCTCCAACCAGATTGGGCGCGTTATCTACGCCAACAGTCACGGTTTTTCCGGCGAGTATCAGGCATCGAGCTTCGGCCTCTCGGTTGTTCCCGTCGCCGCGCTCAACGGATCGATGCAGCGCGACTATTGGTATTCTTCGCAGCGCAAATTTTCTCGACTCGATTCTCCTCAAGCAATAGGACAGAAAGCGGCTCAGCGCGTATTGAGGCGATTGGGCGCACGCAAAGTCAAAACCCGAGAGGTTCC
This sequence comes from Deltaproteobacteria bacterium, assembly GCA_030620935.1. The sequence goes on from JAUXIP010000002.1 coordinate 4,991, forward strand.
CGTGATCTTCGACCCCGAGACGGCCAGATCTCTTTTGCGCAATCTCTCCACCGCCCTATCCGGTTATTCCCTCTATAAAGGCGCTTCCTTTCTGGTCGGGAAGCTCGACACCAAGATCGCGTCGGAGTTGATCACCGTGGTCGATGACGGAACGATTCCTTCCGCCCTCGGCTCTAAACCCTTCGACGGCGAAGGTCTTCCAACGAGGAAAAAAGCCGTGGTCGAAAACGGTGTCCTAAAAAGCTACCTCCTCGATACCTATAGCGGCAAGAAGTTGGGTTATCCATCCACCGGCAATGCGGCACGCTCCGTAGGAGCGCCCCCTGGAGTGGCGCCCACGAATTTCTATCTCTCTCCCGGCCCTGATACACCTGAGAAGATCATCGCCTCGGTCGAAGAGGGCTTTTATGTCACGGAGCTAATCGGCTTCGGCGTCAATCTCATGACCGGTGATTATTCGCGCGGGGCCTCGGGTCTTTGGATCGACAAGGGTAAGCTAGCCTATCCGGTGGAGGAGGTCACGATCGCTGGCAATCTAAAAAAACTATTGCTGAACATCGAGATGGTGGGCAGCGACCTGGAGATGAGAGAGAGTATATCCGCCCCGACCTTAAAGATCTCCCGCATGACGGTTGCCGGCGACTAAAGCAAACGCAAAAGATGCGTTTGTTTTAGAGCAATGGAGCAGTGGAACAATGGAGTAATAGATTCGAGTAGAGAAGCTCCATTGCGGTCCAATGCTCTAATGCTCGACTGTCTAGAGCCTAAATGCGCCTCTGAGATCTTTTTGAGCAGCCTGTAAGCGGAGTTTTTCAGCTCGCGCCTCGTTATGCTCGTTTCTTGAACCGGGCTAAAGGACTTTGTGCCCTGTCTTTAACACGGCACGCAATAAGTCGTCCAGACTCGACTGTTGCTGATCAAATTCAACCACCGCCACGCTCCGCTCCAAACTGAAATCGACGCTCTGGACTCCCGGAACGGCCTTGAAGGCTTCGCTCAAGGTTGGAATAGCCTCGGAAGTTAAGTCCTGAATGGAAATAATGGCTGTTTTTGTTTTCATCTTGGCTTAGCTCCATGTTTGGCAAATTCGCTCCCCCTTTGCAACGAGTTCTTAACTACCTTTCCACTTCTTGTCTGGCTTTCTCCCACGTAACATTTACATTTCCAAATTGGGCGAATAAAGGTAACTTGACACTATTTCCCTGATATGTAATGAACTAAGAACCCCATGCATTTTCAGTTTTGCGGCCGTTGTCTTGTCCCAAGGAGACGGAACCGTAGAGCGAGAAGTTCCTCATGAAAGCGTCTGCTAAGCATTGGCTCAAAAATCCCAAGCTCTGGCTCAATGGATTCTTGTCGTCGTGTTCACGGGGATTGTCTATGCGGCTTCCGACAATCAAGAACAAATAGGATGGGACGAAAGAAGGAGTTTTTTTATCTTGGTATCCTAGCCCTGGTGGTATTGGCAGCGATCTTTATTCGATTTTTTACAAAGCCGGTATCTTCGGATGGACAAGTAACCTCAAAGTGATGATCCGTTCGGCGGTGGAGAAGGTCAACCCGGTCGGCAAGAAAAAAACATTCCCGTATTATGTTGAAACGGGGAACTTGGAACACCGTAAAAGATATAAACTAAGGAGAAAAATATGGAGATTGTTCTGATTCATGGCTGGAGCGATCAGTGGGAGTCGATGAAAGCGGTCGGGGATGAGCTGGAGAAAAATCCCGGCTGGAAGGCCCACTACATCAACTATAATTCGCTGGACGACCAGGCTTGTTACGAAGATTTTGCCGAGGGATTGCACGAGAACTTGGAAAAGCGAGGCCTCTTAAACCTTGGCGGCCGGCAACTCCGCTTTATTACGCACAGCACGGGCGCTTTGGTCTTGCGGCAATGGCTGCGGCAATACGCGCGGGCAGGCGTCCAAGAAAAGGCCGGCAACATCGTCTTCCTGGCGCCGGCCCATTTCGGCTCGCCCTTGGCCCACAAGGGAAACACGCTTTTGGGAAAGCTCGCCAAGGCACGAAGGTGGGGGAACGACGCCGGCGAAGTCGGCGGGGAAATTCTCCGGGGGCTGGAACTGGCCTCGCCTTTCCAGTGGTCTCTCGCCGAGTTTGACTTATTCGGCGCCGGTGGGACGCTTTACGGCGGTGATAAGATTCGCGCTTCGGTCATCACCGGCTGCAAACCCTACGGTGGTCTCAGAAAATTCGTCAACGAAGACGGCACGGACGGGACGATCGTCGTCGCCGGGGCCAACCTCAACTCACGGAAACTGACGGTCGATTTCGTTAAGAGGAATGCCGTCAACAACGCCGAATGGCTTCAAAGTCCTGCGCTGCCGGATCTCCCCTTTGCCATTCACAACAATTTGAACCATGCGACGGTGCTGGAATTAAAGGACAACGGACTCCTCAGAAGCCAGGTTGAGGCCTGTCTCAAGGCCGACACCCAAGAGCTTTACGACGCCCTGCGGGCTCAACTAGAGTCTTTTACGTCCGCCCAAGCCAAAGACCAGGACAACTACCAGCAGTTTATCGTCCGCCTTTCCGACGACCGGGGCATGCCGATCAACGATTATCATGTTGAGTTCAATGTTTGGGAACGCGGCAAAGTGGACGTCAACACGAGAAGGCCGAAAGCCGGGTCCCAGATGAGCGATCATGAAAACGAACTGAGCGGGGAGCTGGACGAAATGCTCCGCGACAATGTCCACATCCATTCGACGGCATCTCATATGAGAAGATTTCTGATTTTTCCGAAAAAGATCGATCAACTCCTTGGAGACGACTTCGTGATCTCGATGAAGGTCGACGCCGACACAAACGATAAGGAAATTCATTATCGGACGGAGAGCTTCGAGAATTACCTGGTATATGATCCGAAGAGCGATCGCCGGCCCAGGCTCTTTTTTGAAAATACGACGACCCTGGTCGATATCCTCGTGGACCGCTACTCTGAGCTCGTGACGGTCCACCCGTGAGGATCTCGTTGCCGGCGCTCACAGAAGGAATTTTTAAATTGACAAGGCTAAAATTCTTATGTAGCAGTTCTATAATCCATAATTTTGGAGGAACACTGTCTCGGAACAACGGAGGTGGAAATCGACCATGGCTTATACTGTGCCGCAGTTACTAAAGATGTCTCAAGCTCAACTCGACGAGCTTTTTAAAAAAAGCTCGGTAGGCAAGATTCCGAATGGCGAAGCCGACGGCACCGCAATCATCGCCCCGGGGACAAAGTTCAGTAAAGAGGTCGCCCGATTCATCAATCACTTCGCGTGGCAGGGTAAAGTTTTCGATGCGAAAAAAGGGGTACTGAAAAACAGAATTCTCCCCTTCGGACTCAATGCGATTATCGCCAAGGTCTACAAGGCGCCTAGCTGGCTCGATCGTAAACAATGCATCGTCCTCGACTACTCCGAGACCTCGCTCATCGCGAAGTGGATCCGCGATGAAATTCGGCAGATCGGGCCGCGTCTGTATCTTGGAAAGGTCTACCTGGGCAAAAAGCGCCTGATCGATTTCGCCCTGAAGTTCTAAACCATTGCCGCCGCCTTCGGGACGGAAAGAAGGGAGCTAGAATGAGAAGCCGACATTTGTTCATCGCGTCCGTTCTCTTCGGTATCGGACTGGTCCTTGCAGGATGCGGGAAGAAGTCCTCCACGCCAGGCACGGTGCTGGACGAGGCCATGCAGGTTGGCCGCACTGCCGAGAGTTTTCCGGCTGCCGACGAGGACTACTTTCGCGACATGGATGGTGGAGTTAAACTCACCACGGACGAGGTCAAAGGCCGGAATAATTGGATAGTTTGGACCGGCGGCAACGACCGCTTTTGGGATCATCTGGTAAACAAGAGTTTCGGCTCGGTGGATTTTTTGAAACTTCTCTCGTCGCATCCCAGCATTAAGCACCTAAGCCGCAGCACTCGCTGGAAATATCTCGGCCTGGTGAACGAGCCTTGCTTCGAAAAGGCCGAGGGGCCGCGTGCAGACCGCTTTGGCCTATGGATAGACACGCGCCGCGCCGATTGCGTACCCGACCCGTTTGAGAACGAGCAAAAATATCCGGGGGTAAAAATTGGCGCGCGCGGCACGACCGTGCCGGTGGGCTCGTACTACGGTTACGCGAGCGGCATTGTTGGGCTTCGTCTATTCCCGAATCCGGCTTTTGATGACGCGGCCAAGAAAAAATGGGATGCGGAAAGATTCTACACCGATCCGAGTTACTACAATGACAAAAACCTGGTTCGCCCCTATCGTGTCGGCATGTCCTGCGGCTTTTGCCATGTCGGCCCGAGCCCGGTAAAGCCGCCCGACGATTCCGAAAATCCCAAGTGGGAAAATTTAAATTCCAATCCTGGGACGCAGTATTTCTGGGTGGATCGGATTTTGTTCTGGGAGAAGGACGAGTCGAATTATGTCTACCACCTATTACAGACGTCTTTACCGGGGACGTTGGATACTTCGTTTATTTCCAGCGACTACATTAATAATCCGCGCACGATGAACGCTATCTATAGCGTCGGCGCTCGGTTAAAAGCGGCCGAACGGTGGGGTAAGGCAATTTTGTCGGGCGGCGGGCTCAAGAACAAACAGTTCCAGGACCATCTTAACACGGCGGCGCTGTCGCAGTACTACCAAGTGCCGGATACCGTCTGGACGGCGCGCGTGTTGAAGGACGGCTCCGATTCGGTCGGTATTCTCGGCGCGCTGAATCGTGTCTTTATTAATATCGGGCTTTTCAGCGAAGAATGGCTGCTCCATTTCAATCCGCTGGTCGGCGGCAAGAAGATTACGCCGATCAAGATCGAGGATGCTGAAAAAAATTCGAGTTATTGGAATGCGACCACAGAGCAGACACCAGACTTGGCGTTGTTCTTTCTCAAGACAGCCAAGCCCGACCTGCTCAAGGATGCGCCGGGAGGGAGCAAGTACCTGACGCAGGACAAGGCAAAATTGAACCTGGGTAAGGTTTTGTTCGCCCAGTACTGTGCGCGCTGCCATTCAAGTAAGATCCCCGAGTCCCCGCCGGATGTTGACGAGTCCGATTGGGATCAATACTGGGCCTGGACCAAAACCGACGACTTTAAACGTAAGATGACGGCGATAGTCGTGGCTGACGATTTTATTACGGACAATTACCTATCGACCGAACGACGCATCCCGGTCACTCTCCTGCAGACAAACGCCTGCAGTCCGTTAGCAACCAACGCCATCGCGGGCAACATCTGGGACAACTTCTCGTCTCAGACGTATAAGGAATTGCCGTCCGTAGGAAAGATCACTGTTCATAACCCCATCGACGGGACGCCTTGGGAATACGAAATGCCCGGCGGCGGTCGTGGCTACACCCGTGTCCCGTCACTGATTAGCCTGTGGTCAACCGCGCCGTTTTTGCTCAACAACTCGGTCGGAAAATTCACTCCGGAGCCTTCGGTCAAGGCGCGGATGGACTCTTTCAATGACTCAATCCAAAAGATGCTCTGGCCCGAAAAACGTAAAATGGACCGCATCCTCGGCGACAAAGTGCCGGGCTTTATCTACCGAACGACGGCAACGAGCTATATCAGAGTCCAGGCCGGGTACCTGCCCGCCGGTTTGGAAAAATTGCTCAGTTGGGGCGATTGGCTTCAGCGATGGTTTCCCTGGCTAATCAGCGAAGGAATGGTCCAGATCGGCCCAATTCCAAAGGGAACGCCGGTCAACTTGCTCGCGAATCTCGATCTCGAATCGGACAAGGTAAAGCTGGTTAAGCTTTTGCTCAAGATGAAATCGGCTCTGAAAAAAGTCGCGGGGGCAAGCGATGAAGAGGCAGCCAAGGTGTTCAAAGATCTGGTTCCTGATCTGCTTGAACTGAGCAAATGTCCGGACTTTGTGGTCAACAAAGGCCATTATTTCGGCACCGCCCTGTTCAAGGAAGAACCTCCTCTCAGCGATGACGAGAAGGGGGCACTTATCGAGTATCTGAAAACCTTCTAACAGTGCTGGAGAAAAAGACTCATATGCCACAGCCTCCCAATGGAAAGCGTTATGAAGGGTGCGCTCAATCGCCTCGCGACTATTCTACTTTGAATCTTTTTGAGCAGCCTGCAGACATCTTATTTCAAAACCTTCAGTGACGGCGGATGGCGGGGATAAAGGAAGAAAGCGAGCACCCTGGGGGGTATGAATATATTGTCGTCGGCTCAGGCGCCGGAGGGGGGCCGGTGGCGGCAAACCTCGCCGAAGGAGGGCACAAGGTCTTGCTCCTTGAAGCGGGCGGCGATCCGGTTCAACCATCTGACGCCCGCCTACCCGAAGATTACAGCGTCCCCGCCTTTCACGCTTTTGCGTCCGAAAACCGGGCGCTGAGATGGGATTTCTTCGTCCGGCACTATGCCGACGACGCGCGGCAGAAACGGGACCAAAACTTCACGCCTGCTGAGGACGGCGTCCTCTATCCCAGGGCAGGCACCTTGGGCGGCTGCACCGCTCACAACGCCTTGATCATGGTTTATCCTCACAACGCCGATTGGGATGACATCGCCGAACTCACGGGTGATCCGTCCTGGAAGGCTAAGAACATGCGTAAATACTTCGAACGCATGGAAGACTGTCGGCATCGGCCGCCGTATCGCTGGCTCCACAAGCTCCTTGGCTTCAACCCCACCCGCCACGGCTTTGGCGGCTGGCTTTCCACGGAGAGGGCGATTCCCATGGCAGTCCTAGGAGACCGCGATCTGATGGATGTTATCAGACAATCGGCTCTAGAGACACTCGAGGAGCTGCGAGATCCACTGAAGCGGCTCAGGTGGCTCGTCAAATCCCAGGCCGATCCGAATGACTGGCGTTTGGTACGGTCGAATGCATTTGGCGTTCGTTACCCGCCCGTGACGACTCGGGGGCATGTTCGCGTCGGCAGCCGTGAGCGCATTTTGGACGTGGCCAGGAGACACCGTGAGAATCTGAGGATCGAGCTGAACGCGCTGGTTACCCGTATACTCTTCGACAACGAGAACCGCGCGATCGGTGTGGAGTATCTGAAAGGTGAGCGTCTGTACCGGGCACATGCCGATCCAAGCCATGATGCTGGAGAGAAACATCAGGCATTCGCCGCGCGGGAAACGATTCTATGCGGGGGCGCTTTCAACACACCGCAGCTCCTCATGCTGTCCGGGATAGGACCCAGACAAGAATTGGAGCGGCATGGCATCCAGGTCCGGGTGGATCTTCCGGGAGTCGGCAAGAATCTCCAGGATCGCTACGAGGTCAGCGTCGTCAATCGCATGAAAGAGGACTGGGAGGTGTTGGCCGGAGCGAAATTCGCCAAGGGCGATCCCTACTATCAGGAATGGGAATCGAAAAAAGAGGGAGTGTACACGACAAACGGGGGCGTGCTTGCCGTCATCAAGCATTCGAAGCAAGGTCAACTTCCCGATCTCTTCTGTCTCGGACTGCTGGCTAAATTCCAGGGCTACTATCCGGGCTATTCCGATCAGGTCGCCAAGCACCACAACTATTTGAGTTGGGTCGTCCTGAAGGCTCATACCGTCAACCGAGCCGGCGCCGTGCGGTTGCGCTCGGCTGATCCCCGCGACACGCCTCTGATCAACTTCCACTATTTTGATGAGGGCAACGATTCCGGTCAAAGGGACTTGGATTCGGTCGTGGAGGGAATCGAGTTCGTGCGCGAGATGACCGCCCGAATGAGCGAACACATTGCTGAAGAAGAGCTGCCCGGAAAAGAGGTCAGCAGTCCAGAGGAGTTGCGCCAGTTCGTGAAAGACAGCGCTTGGGGCCACCATGCTTCCTGTAGTTGCCCGGTAGGACCCCGGGACCGTAACGGGGTCGTGAACGGCAATTTCCAGGTGCATGGTACGAAGAATCTGCGGATCGTGGATGCCTCGGTCTTTCCCAAGATTCCGGGCTTTTTCATCGTCTCTTCGGTCTATATGGTCGGAGAAAAGGCGAGCGATGTTATCCTGGCGGATGCAAAGGGTTAAAAAATGCCTCGTCGGGGGGAAGTTTCGTTCAGGAGCCTGCCTCTCGCGCCGAAAGCAATAGACCTGTGGTTCTTCCGAACCGTTCAGTCTCGCTGCTTTCGGCTTGCTCGGCAGGCCCCCTCACTCCAAGGATCAGCTTCGGAAAGACTTGCATCGCCTCCGAGCCAATCTTCGCTCAGGGATGGGAAGGTCCCTCCCTCACGCGGCGGTGCAGAGCTGATGGGAGTCCCGAAGTCTTTAATTTCGGGATGTAAACATGAAGCAAAATTTTCTGGACAGTTTTTTCTTTTTAGTTTATTACTCGCCTGTTCTGGGAAAAATTAAGGCGCGTATAAGGTGAATGTTATAAAAAGTAGAATCACAGGGCGCTATCTCTTGGCTGTCGCCGTGGTTCTCTCGATGGGGTTGGCCGCGGCCGTTTTGAGCACCGGAAGCGAAGCGCCGTCTGCGCCTAGGACATCGGTTTTGACCTCCGGGTTTCGCGCTGCTGAAGCCGGCCTTAGTGAATCGGAGCGGGCCGGACGGAAGATCTGGTTTTTCGCGACGGCTGGAAACGACCGATTCCACACCTACGTGTTTCAACAGCGGCTCGGTGTGCTGATCGACTGGTATGGCGTGCTGAAGTCCGAGACGCGAGACGTGCGATTTAAAAAATGGGGACTGATCAACGACCCGGACTGTTGCCAACCCGGCTCTCCCGACTGCCCCATAAAAAGCATGGAAGAGACTTATGGCTTCGATTTTTGTCCCGGCGATGACCTACTTTTGCAATCCGTCGGCAAGCGTGACTACCGCGATCCCGCGTGTGATTTCGAGGATGCGAGCGGCCGCGGCGACAAAGAAGATCCCTGCGGCCTTGCCTTCGGCACTTCGACAGGAGTGCTCGGTCTGAGGAAATTTCCCAATCCGCGCTTCGATGCCGCAAGATGGCGCAAGCTGAATCACGGCAAGCTCGGCACCTGGGAAGGCTATAACAAGAAGTTGAGCGATAATCCCGCTCACTCCGATTCTCGAGTGAGCCGCTTGGTGGACGGGTCGATCGAACCACCCTTCCGCGTCGGCATGGCTTGTGGCGCCTGCCATATAGGGTTCGACCCCCTAAAGCCGCCGGAAGATCCGGAGCATCCGAGATGGAAAAACATCAGAGGAACTGTCGGCAATCAATACATCCGCGTGTCACAGATCATGATCTCCGGCATGCCGACTGACAGCTTGGAGTGGCAGGTCTTTTCCCATTCCAGACCCGGTACGACCGATACATCCGCGGTCCCGACCGATCAGGTGAATAACGCGGGCACGATCAATGCGATCATCAACTCCAAACAGCGACCCACTTTCCCCGGCGAGAAGGTCGTCAAGTGGCGCAGAGTCAATGCCTGTCCGGCGGGCGCCGAGGAAAGGGCGTGCTGGTGTGACCCGGGCAAGGAAGGAAAGTGCTGGGAGCGGAGTCTCAAGGAAGAGACGGTGCACCACATACTTAAAGGTGGCGAGGATAGCATCGGTATTCACGAGGCCGTGCAGCGGGTCTATTTCAATATCGGCTCCTGCTCCGAGCAATCGTTGGTCAACCACCTCACCGATCTGCGCCGATTGGATCCGAACCAGCGCGGCTTTGGCCAAACACCTTTGGATATCGGCCAGGCTCGGCGCGACTGTCCAAACTTCCGCGCCATTGAAGACCGTTTGCCGGATATCGTGAACTTTCTCTTGTCGGCGGAAGCAACGGCGACTGATCTTTACAGAGCCATGGGTTTTAAGGATCGAGACGGTCTGATTCAGGAGTTGGAGAAAGAGTATGGCAAGGGTGCGGTGGCGCGCGGGAGGGGCGTCTTCGCCAAGAAATGCGCCGGCTGTCATTCGAGCCAAAAGAAGTCTTTTGACGAGCCTTCTAAAGGCCGAGATTTTTACGAGGTGGATTCCGAAACCGGACTCCGCCTCAACTGGATGGGCAGTGACAAAACCAAGCTCGCCTCGAAGGTGGGCACAAACTATTGCCGGGCCCTCCATTCCAACCACATGGGAGGCCACCTCTGGGAGCAGTTCGGATCGGAGAGCTTGCGGCTGCGGGCGACCGACCCGAATATCAAAGAACCCGCAGACGGCGGCCGCGGCTACTTCCGCGCCATCTCCCTGTTGAGCTTGTGGGCTCACGCGCCGTTTTTGCACAACAACGCGGTCGGTCCGGAAATCTGCGGCGCGCCGCTCTACGATCACCTGGGCAACCCGCTTGCCAATGCCAATCCGCCTGGTTGCTGGCAGTTTGACCCCAGCGTTGAGGGGAGGCTCAAGCTGTTTAAGGCCTCGATCGAGAGCCTGCTCAACCCGCAGCAGCGAGGAACAAAGGTCACCCTGCTCGACCACGACGTCGTGCTCGAGGTCGGGCCGAGACTTTGGGATGGTGAGGAAGAAAGAAAAATCATAGGCTTTACTCTGACCGTGCCCAAGGGTACGCCGGCAGCACTACTCGGAAATTTTCAGCATAAACCCTTCTTCATCGATTTGGTGTTGGCGAAGGTCAAGCCGGAAGAGCTGGAGGCCAGGCTGACGGAGAGACTCGGTGCAGGTAAGGGCAAAGAGGTGGCCTCCGAATTGCGCGGGATTTTAGGCGAGATTACCGATGACCCGGAGCAACTGCTGAGCGCGGTCAAAAAGAGACGGCGGCTGCTTCTGGAGGTTTACAGCTCATGCACCGATCTGGTCGAGGACGGCGGGCACCGCTTCGGCAAAGATCTCTCGCTCGCAGATAAAAAGGCGCTCACGGCCTTCTTGGCAACTCTATGAGTCAGGTCTTGATCAGGAGGGAGGAAACAGGGAAAAGTGTTGCAAATCACGTTCCTGAAAGGCTCAGAGATCCTTCGCTTTGCTCAGGATGACTGTGGAGAGTGTCACTCTGAGCGACAGCGAAGAGTCTCTAAGGATTTTGCAAAGCTAATTTTCATACCTCTACGAGGTAGATAGTGTCCAAAAGTGTTTCAAATGGTTCAATCACTAGCAGCCACAAACTTCGTCCCCTCTCCCTCGATGGGAGAGGGCAAGGGTGAGGGTGATTCTGTGGATTACCCCTCATCCTATCCTTCTCCCGCAAGGGGAGAAGGAACACAATCACGACTGGAGATGACTTTGTGCTGACGCGTAAACGCTTGTTCCTGGCCGCACTCATTCTGTGCGTTGCTCTCATCCTCGTCCTCGTAATCTATCAATGGCCTGAGGGCGAGGCCAGGATCGAGTTTGCGCCTTACGGAGAATCCTACCGTGAAAAACCGGACTTTGCCCAGGTGGAATACCAGTATCCGATCCCGCGGCGCGAATTGAAGAAACTGACGCCGAAAGATCTCGAACAATTCGATCAGGAGCAATTGGACCAACTCTACGCCCGGCTTACTGCCGGGCCCATTCCCGACGGGCCGTTTGACGGGACGATCATCTTTGCCAAAGGGAGTGGCATCAAACGGGCCGCGGAGCTCCTCGGTGGGCTCAAAGGGCTGGCGGTCAGATTCAAGGCCAAGAAATTGGAGATCATCGGCGAAGCGCTGTGGAAAGGAAAGGTCTTCTACCGCGATCAGCGGGTACTCCGAAACAGGATCGAAGACTTGGCGCCCTTGAAACCAGTGATCAAAGGCGATCTCAGCATGATTCCTAAGATGATGGTGGGCGGGAGGGAGGCATGGCTGCTTTTTCCCGCCAAACTCTATTGCGGCCAGAGCCTGCTCGACGGCCGCCGGGAGTCGATCATCATCGATTACGCTTTCAGCGACGAGATCGAAGGCTATCGCGAAGTGCCCGATTTCCTCGCCAGCCGTCACGGTTTCAAGGTGCGCGATGAGATTCGCATGGTCCGGCCCGGTTTTTATCTCGGGCGCGCCTACATGGATCGCTTCTTCGTCCTGACCTTTACACTTTACAACGCCGAGATCGCCAAGCGGGATGCCAGCGCCTTCTTGGCGGGGAAGCTCCCGGAAGACTGCTGGGTTGGCTCACAAAGAATGGCTATGCAGTAGATAATGGAGGCCGATCTCATGACAGAGAAAACAAAACCATCCCGTTTTAAACGGCTACTTTGTTGGCTGGGAATGATTTTCCTCGCACTGATCATTATTGGCATCGTAGGCGGTACCTACTTGTTGGGGCGCTTCAGCGCGGATGTCCCGGTCGATTACGTGGACAACGAGGAGCACTTCAAGTACGGCTCGTTGGGCAGTGAGCATGAGTTCGGTATTCCTTATTGGATCTGGATGGCACTGCCGGAGTTATTTGCAGACAAGCTTCCCGGCGAGGGGTTTGAGTCGGTCGGCTTCATCTACGAGAAAGGCAAAGATCTGCCCATCGGGATGTCGAAGCGTCGCTACCTAGGGTTTGATTTGGTCTGGTTGAATTGTGCTTTTTGCCATGCGGGGACGGTTCGGAATACGCCCGAGAGCGATCCACGGATTTACACGGCCATGCCCGCCAACGGTTTTGATTTCCGCGCCTTTATGAGATTTCTTTTTGCTGTCGGAGAAGATCGGAGGTTTACGCCGCAACGGATTCTCCTCCAGATCAAGACGATTCGGGAAAGAGAAGGACTGGGTGATCTCCCTCTTATCGACCGGCTCGCGCTGCGCTTTTACGGAATTTATTTCATGCGGGAGCGGATTCTTGCGATCCGGGATAGGTTGATCTTTCTTAGAGAGCAGCCGGAATGGGGGCCGGGGCGTGTGGATACCTTCAATCCTTTGAAGGCCTATTTCAATTTTCCTACTGAGAAGCTTACTGTGCGGGAACGCATCGGCACCACCGACTTCCCGTCCATCTGGAACCAAGGGCAGCGCCGAGATCTTGATATGAAGCTCCACTGGGACGGGAACAACGTGTCGCTCGAGGAGCGCAATCGAAGCGCGGCCATGGGCGCCGGCGTAACACCGCCGACTGCGGATCGGCCGCGCATGAAGCGGATCGCTAATTGGTTGTTGACACTCCCCGCGCCTCCCTATCCTTACAAGATCGACAAGGAACTCACCGATCGAGGCGCTCCCGTCTACAAGAAGTACTGTGCCGAATGTCACGGCGCAGACGGGAAGGACTTCCGGGGCGAGTACGCCGGAAAGGTCACGCCGATTGAAGAGATCGGGACCGACAGGCGGCGGCTCGATTCATACACCTATCAGCTGGCAGTTAACCAGAACGCGATCTTTGCCGGTTACGGGAACGAGCGCTTCAGCCACTTTCGTAAGACCTTTGGTTATGCCAATAGTCCCCTCGACGGCATCTGGCTGCGTGCTCCCTATTTGCACAACGGCTCGGTTCCAACACTTCGCGACTTGTTGGAACCAACCGAAAAGCGGCCCAAGCTTTTCTATCGCGGCAACGACGTTTACGATCGGAAGAAGGTGGGGTTTGTTTCCGACGTTGCCGGGGAGAACGAGCGCAAGTTTTTCCGCTTCGATACGACCGAGGCGGGTAATTCCAACAAAGGCCATGAGGGTTACCGTTACGGCACGGAACTTTCTCCGGCGGAGAAAGAGGCTTTAGTGGAGTATCTCAAAACCTTTTAACTCGACACCCGAAACTCGAAACGTGAAACAGCGAAAGTGCAGATGAGGCTTTTTGAGCGGCCTGCTAGGAGGAATAATGGCTGAAGGAAAGAAAAAACGACGGGGTTGGAAGATCTGCTTGGCATTGGTTCTATTGTTGGGCATCGCAGGGGGGATTATCGGCTGGCAGAGGTTCCTCCGCGAGGAGCCGCAGCCGGACTGGGTCATGTCTTCGCCTGAGATGCGCTTCAAGTACGGCTCGATCGGTGCAGAACACGACGCCGGCATTCCGTATTGGATCTTTTTCGTGTTGCCACGCATGTTTCCGGAGAAACTGCCCGGTCCCGGCGGCTACGCCTCATTGGGTGTCGCCTGGGAACAGGGACAGGAGCTGCCGATCGGTTTCACAAAAAAAGTCATCGGCTTCCCGCGCGTGGCGAATAACTGCGCCTCCTGCCACACCGCAAGCTATCGTAAAAGCCCGAAAGAAAACCCGACGTTCGTACCGGCCGGCCCCAACCACACGCTTAACCTTCAGGCGTTCTTTCGATTCGTTGTAGATTGCGCCAAGGATCCGCGCTTCAATGCGGATGAGATCTTGGGTGAGATCGACCTGGTCTATAAACTTTCTTGGCTCGATCGGATGATTTACCGCTATCTTCTGATCCCGATCACCAAAAAGCGCCTATTGGAACGCGAGGGACAGTTTGCCTGGGTCTATCACAAGGACTTCCCTGAGTGGGGCCGTGGACGCGATGACGCTATGAATCTCACCAAGTATTTCCTGCTCGAGGTTCCCATGGACAACAGCATCGGCCCCACGGACATGCCGTCCGTCTGGAACCTGAAGAAATACAAACCCGAGAAAGGGATGCTCATGAATCTCGCCGGCGACAGCCACGACGCGCGCTCCGTGATAATCGACTCCGCGCTCGGACTGCTCGGCGCTGAGCCGCACGACATGGAGGACTTCCTGGAACAGGTGGCGTGGCTGGAAGAATATCTAGGCAATCTGCAGGCTCCCAACTATCCGTTTCCGATCGATGCGCCAAAGGCCGAGGCCGGCAAAGCCGTCTTCGAGCAAAACTGCGTGAGTTGCCACGCGAGCGAGCGTACCGGAAAGCGTGTGCCGGTCAAAGAGGTCGGCACCGATCGCGAGCGGCTGGATACCTGGAGCAAACAGGCGGCCATTGAGTCGAACAAGGTCGTGAGCAGCTTCGGAATCGAACGCCGCGGGCTCGTAGAGAACGAGCCGAGCGGTTATATCGCGGCATTTCTCGACGGTATCTGGCTGCGCGCGCCCTATCTGCACAACGGCTCGGTGCCGACGCTGCGCGATCTGCTCAAGCCCGCGGCAGAGAGGCCCAAAGTCTTCTATCGGGGCTACGACGTTTACCATCCGGTCGACGTCGGCTTTATCACGCAGGGCGAGGAGGCTGAGCACGTGGGCACAAAGTTCGACGTGAGCGAGCGCGCCAGCAGCAACCAGGGGCACGAATACGGCACGCAACTGCCTGCCGCTGAGAAGGACGCGCTTATCGAGTATTTGAAAACTTTGTAATTGCCGTGAGCCGTTAAGGAGCAGAGAATGGAATACTTAAAGGTAAATTTTTCTAAGGACAGAGGGGTGCTCGTCGACGGCAACCCATCCGGTCGGACGAATGTCGTCATTGAAATAGAAGCCGGGACCTACACGATTTCGCTCGCTCCGCCGCCTGATTTTGCCCCGGAGGAACAGGGGGTAGTCCTGGATCCCAATGAGACTTCGCCTCTCAACCCCAAGGAGATCTCTTTTGCAACCGTTTAGAAAATATCAGTGCCTGCTTTATCTTGTCCTGGTGCTTGGGCTGGCGGCCTGCGCCCATTATCCGCTCAACGCCCGACTGGCGCGCTACGACGCCAAGGCCGGCTACCGCTTCAGCCAATTCATAGCCAACGCGGACAATACGGACTCTCTTTTTATCTGCCTGGCCTTTTCCGGCGGTGGGACGCGTGCTGCGGCGCTCTCTTATGGGGTGCTCAAGAGGCTCGCGACTGTGGAAATCGAGTGGGAAGGAAAACAAAAGAACCTGCTGGACGAAGTGGACTGCATCTCCTCGGTCTCCGGAGGCTCCTTTACCGCCGCCTACTACGCGCTCTTTCGCCAAAGAGTCTTTACCGAGTTCCCAGACAAGTTCCTTTACCGCAACATCGAGGGCGAGCTGATCAGGCTAATGTTCAACCCGGTCAACTGGATTCGCTTGTCGTCGCCCTACTTCAGCCGAATCGATCTCACCGCCGAGCTTTATGACACAACGGTCTTTGAGGAAAAAACGTTTGCTGAACTCCTTGCTCAGCGGCGCAGGCCGTTTCTGGTCCTCAATGCGACGAACCTCACCTTGGGAGAGCGCTTCGAATTTACCCAGGAACAGTTCGACGTGCTCGGTGCCGACATTGCCGCGTATCCCGTCGCCCGGGGGGTAGCCGCCTCCTCGGCCTTTCCGTTTCTCTTAAGCCCGATCAGTTTGAAGAATTACCCTCAACCCGCCGACTACGAAAGGCCCAAAGAGTACGAAAACGCCTTGAAGGATTACGAGCGAAACCGGAGACGGTATCAATGGGCCAAAAACCAGGTCACTTATGAAAATAAAGAGGAGCATCCCTTCGTCCATTTGATGGACGGTGGTTTGTCTGACAACCTCGGGCTGCGTTTTATCGCCGATAGCTTCCGCCGCGGCGAAATTCGCCAATTGATAAACAACGGCAAGATCGAACGGCTGGTTATTGTCGTAGTGAATGCGCGGACAGCGCCGCCAGAGGATCTGGACAAGCGGGAAAGCCCGCCTAGCCTTCCCACAGTGGCGTATAAAGTCGCTACCACAAGCATGGACAACTACACGTTCGAGACGGTTGAGATGATGAAAGAGCTGCGCAACGCGCGAGTTCAGGCGCAGAGAACCATAACGGATTGCCAGTCGATTCTTAGAAGAGACTGCCCGGCCGCGCCGCCGATCCCTCCGTTAGCGGGATCGCTCGAACCCTATGTCGCCGAGATCAATTTCGAGAGCCTGACAGACGATCCACAGCGGCGTGATTACTTCCTTTCCCTTCCCACCTCTTTCAGTCTTTCCCGCAAACAAGTGAATGATTTGATCGCCGTCGGCGCGGAACTCCTGGACAAGGCGCCCGAATTCCAGCGTTTCATGAGAGACCTCGGAAGTCAGAGGTGACTTAAGGGGACGGGAGTCTTTGAGTTAGGACTCCCGTCCCCTTCCCGGTTCTACTTGTGGTCGATATTGTGGTGGAATATAATCGGGCGGCTTTGGGGCTTTTTATGACAAAGGAGTGTGGTTTTAAAAAGCCTTCACTACGACCGACTCTCACGGAGGTGTAGCTGTGGATATAAATCTTTCGGTTATCTCTGGTGATCTGGTTTCCGAAGATCTCCAAAATCTGACCCGTGACCTTTGCAAGAGCCTAGAGAAGGAAGCTGATCTGGACGCAAAGTTGCCGGAGCGTCCCAGCCGACCCAGGACTCGGGGCGAGCCCATCACCATAGGGGCCATTGTCCTAACCGCCCTGAGCAGTGGCACGGCGGTGGCGTTGTTTAACGTGCTCAAGTCCTACTTTGAAAGGCGCTCTTCGATAGAGTTCGAGTTTCAGCGTGAGGACGGCAAGAAACTTAGGGTTCGAACAGAGAACGTCCAGGACGATCAGATCGGACAGACCATTGAACTAGCGCGCGAGTTTTTCGGAGAGTCGCCGTGAGCGAAGGCCGCTATGCGGTTCTTATCGGGAGCAGCCGCTTTCCGCTCGATCCGAAACTCCAAGACCTGCGCTGCCCGGAGAATGATGTCGATGGCCTCCACGACATCCTCAGCTCGAAAACCCACGGCGAGTTCACCGAGACTTTTGTCCTCAAGGATTGTCCCCACCACGAGGCCTTGCTCAGAATTAACCAGGTTCTCAAGCGAGCAGGCAAGAACGATCTTGTTTTTATTTACTACTCAGGACACGGCAAGCTGGATCCGGCCGGCCGGCTTCATTTAGCGACCGTGGACACGGTCGTCGAGTCGCTGGAGGCAACGTCGATTCCCGTGGAGAGTATCCGCAACTACGTCGATGTCTCCCCGTCAAACAAGGTAGTTCTCATCCTGGACTGTTGCTTCAGCGGCGCGGTCGGCGCCGCCTTCGCCCGAGGCTCTTTGGATGATCAGTTGCAGCGGATGTCGGGTGGGCGGGGCACCTACCTTATAAGCGCCTCGACAGGGATCCAGGTGGCGTTGGAAAAGGAGTCGGATCAGTACGGCGTTTTTACCAAGCATATCATTGAGGGCATTCGGGGGGGTGAGGCCGACCTGGACGGCGACGGCCACGTCAGTATGGACGAGCTTTATCGCTATGTCCACGACCGGGTGTTGGATGAGGGTTTCCAGGAGCCGATGAAATGGGATTTAAACGTGCGCGGGGAACTGATCATCGCAAATAGCGGGAAGGTTCCGCGAGAGGACCGGCGCAAGCGGCTCCGAGAGATGCTCCTTGAACTAGCTGCCAAAGGCACGCTCCCGGACCCAATTCTATCTAAGGCAATGGAAGTCATTGCCCTGAATCCGGCGCAGCTTTCCGGGAAACTTAAGGCTTGTGACGCGCTTCTCGATCAGCTCCACCGGCAAGATATAAGGGTCGGTGACTTTATTGGGGAATGGTACAAGGTAGCTGCGGAGCCATCGGGACCGGAGGTGAGGGATGCGCAGGAGACGGGGGTTATCAGAGAGAAAGAGGCGAGTCCCGGCAAGGTGGACGCTCGGGTCATTCCGATTCGTCCCCTATTATCCGTGCTGGGAGCAGTTCTGGTCGCGATCGTAGTGATATCGGTGTTTGTTCAGCAGCTAAGTCAACGGTCGGCTGTAGAGCAGGAAGATATCGCCCCGGCCGGTGCGACGGGGGAGGAAACCAAGCCCGATAAGCAAGTCGAGGGACGCTTTACAGAAGTAGAGAAAAAAAGTCTCAGTGTTAGCCGAGTAGGGGCAGAGAGGACTCAAGCTAAAGCCGTAGGCGAGAAATTTAGCAAAGTGAAACCACTCCCTTCAACTCCCCAACCAGGCATTCAAAGAGCCGCCATTCCCCGGGGAATATACCGCTGGACCGACGTCGTCGGCAAGTATCCGACCGTCGTTCAGGTCTTCCAACCCGGCTGACCCTCCTGCCTTGAGCTCAGGTACGTCGTCGACGTGCTCAGACCCGAATTTTATAACAAGCTTGTGTTCGTCGTGGCGGACCTCGGTACCCGTGACGGTCAGTCATTCGCTTACCGGTACAAAGTTGGGGAGACGACGCTCGTCTTCTTTAACAGTACGGGCAGGAGGATCGGCACGTTGCGTGGGGTGCAGACCGAGGAGAGCCTCCGCATCTACATCGAGTCGCTTTACAGGTCCTCTGGAAGAGCTACGGTAGGTGGGACGCAACCACCAAAGCTCCGCGGCATTGTTGATGAATACAATAGAACGGCCAAAGACATTATCGACTCCATGGGCAGATAGACAGCCTCGCTAAAAGCATTTTTGCTTTCAGCACTTTTTTTCCTCAGAGCCTGTATAGACTCAACAAAATTCCACCAGAACAGAGAGGATGACACCGACCTTTCTTCTTACCCCTTTGGTTACTGATCACTTCGAAGGATTCCATGCCCGCTGAAATTTTTGCGCTGGGCAATGCTTTCCTGTTCGCGCTACACAACGTTCTCACCAAGAAAGGGCTGCGTTACTCCAATCCTGCTACCGCTCTTATCATTAGCCTGGCGCTCAATATGGTTATCCTCTGGAGTGCCTCGTTCCTCTATGTGCCTCTTGGATATCTCAGCAACCCTGGGATCATTATCTTTGTCCTCGTCGGTCTTTTTCAACCCTGCCTGACCCGCTTTCTGACCTATAAGGGAATTGAAACGCTAGGGGTTGCCATCACCGACCCGATCCGTGCTACCACCCCTATGTTCAGTGCTTTCTTTGCCATTCTTTTTCTGGATGAGAGGATGACGCTGCCCATTTTTTCAGCCACCCTCCTTATTATTCTCGGCATTACCTTGCTTTCTCATCGGGGCGGGTCTACACAAAAGATCCGCTTTCTCTATATCCTCTACCCGATCTTGGCATCTTTCCTGGGCGGCTTCTCGCAGGTCCTGCGCAAGTTCGGTCTGGGAGCCGTTCCGCACCCCTTCCTTGCCGCGGCAGTGACTTCCAGTTCCTCGCTTGTCGTTTCTATTTTGACGCTCTGGGTCTCCGGAAAAATAAAAAAGACTTTGGTGCTTAACAAGGATTGCCTGCTATTCTACTTGCCGGCAGGGCTAGCTGTGAGCATGGCGATGGTGTCAGTCTACTATGCCTTGTTCCTAGGTAAGGTGACGGTGGTCATCCCGATCAGCAGCACCGGTCCTCTTTTTGCGTTGACGCTGAGTGCGATTTTTTTGCGCGACGTCGAGCGGGTAACGCTCAAAATTGTGATCGGGGCGTGTCTGATTATCGCAGGGGTACTGCTGATCACGATGTGGAAATGAGACGAAGGCAATAAGCTGCAGAGAAGGTAAAAAGTAAAAAACTCCTCACTGTTGCCTTATGCCTGTTGCCTGGTCTTCGATTTCAAAGCCCAAGTCTTCGATCATGCGATGAGCGTCGCTAGCCATTTGGCCGGGCGTGGTCAAATAGCCGTTCACGAAAATGGAGTTGGCCGGATATAGGCTCATGGGCTGAAGCGAGCGCAGGTTGACCTCTCTTCCGCCGGCCACCCGAATTTCTTTGCTCGGATTGATGAAGCGGAATAGACAAAGAGTCTTCAAGCACCTTTGGGGAGTGAGCTGTTTTTTGTCCTCGAATGGAGTGCCGGGGATCGAATGGAGGAAATTGACCGGGATCGAATCGACATCCAATTCCCTGAAAGCGAGCGCCATATCGATGATATCATCATCTGTTTCGCCCATACCGATAATCCCGCCGCAGCAAGAGGAAAGCCCCGCAGCTTTGACGTTCCTTATGGTCTCCAGGCGGTCCTCGTAAGTATGGGTCGTGCAGATCTCGGGGTGATGTCGGCGGCTGGTGTTGAGGTTATGGTTGACGCGCTCTACTCCAGCCTCTTTGAGGATTCTCGCCTTGTCTTCGCTCATTAAACCCAGAGAGCAACAGATATTGATCGACACCTTGCTTTTAATTTCTCGGACCACCTCGGCCATTTCTTCTATCTCTTTTTGCGTGGGGCCTCGGCCGCTATTGACCATACAGTATCTCACAGCGCCTGCCGCTTTAGCCTTCAGCGCGCCTTCGATCAGCTTTTCTCTTTGCAGGAGAGGGTATTTGTCGATGGGAGCTGTCGATACCGAAGACTGAGAACAGTAGTGGCAATCTTCAGGGCATAACCCGCTTTTGGCATTCTGCAGTACATGGATCTGGACTTTTTTACCAAAGTAGTGGTGACGCACCCTAAAGGCGGCGTCGATCAACTCGGGTATTTCTTCATCCGGTGCCCCAAGCACCGCGCGCATCTCTTCCCGTTCCAGGATCAAGCCTTGCAGCGACTTGTCCGCTAGTTTTTCAAAATTCATCCGCACCTCCAGCCAGGTTTCTAGCATGGCTGTTGTCTGGGTTCAACTAGAGCCCCCGTCAGAGTTGATCTGCGAACATCTTCTTGTAGTGGCGGTACCATTCGCTTTGAAATCTTTCTTCAGGATCGTATTTCTTTTTAAGTCGGAGAAATTCCGGGAATTGTGGATAACAAGTTTCTACCTGTTTCCGCGTCGCCCAGCGGTGATAAGTCAAGTAGTAGCTGCCACCGTATTGGATCGCTCGGTCGATCAAGCGGCGAAAATCATCGCCAGCTTTTTCTAGTCCTTTGGGGGTATGTACGATATGCAAATTGAAAATAATGCAAACATAACGTTCCTTAGCCCATGCCAGGAAGGACTCGCTGTCCCTTTCAATAAGTCGCAGCGTCCCGAATATTACGTCGATTTTATTCTCGCGAACATCTTTGCGGACGTCCTGAAGGAAGCGCGCTAGCGAATCTCTAGGGACATAGATCTCTGTTATCATTTCGGTTGCCTTTTCCACTGAGCCCAGCCTTTTGTCCAATTCCTCATGGTAATTATCGATATAGGTGCTCAACTGATGGGTGTCGGACCAATAGAGCTGCCCGGAGGTCGAGAGGTAGTAGCGTGAGTACTCTTCAAATACTCGTGCCTTGTCCACATGGGCAAGGTAAATGAGCCTAGTCCAATCCTCGACCGAGAGCTTCTTCTGAGCTTCGGGCATAGGCGTACGATCATCCACGGGACGGTAGCGGGAAGCGACTCCCTTCCGCAAAAACCCATCAGACTCTGCGTCGGTCATGTACTGGAAGTCTCCATACAGAGAACCATCGGCGATCCGCTCTTGAAAGACGGGAATCAGATCATCCAAATCCAGAACCTCCACTACTCGTTCCATCTTTTTTCTAGGTCCCAGACGGAGTTTCACGGATATGATAACCCCGAATAGGCCGTACCCACCGATCGCTAGCCGAAAAAGCTCGGAGTTTTCCCGACGGCTGCATGTGCGCAGGATTCCTTCCGCGTCGACCAGAGCGAAAGACTTCACATCACTGATGATGGGTTGAAAATGTAAACCTCTCCCGTGGACGTTTGCAGCAAGCGCTCCGCCGATGCTCAAACGGTCAGCACCCGTCTGCTTCTGAATGATTCCCCATTGGCGTTGCTGTCCCTTTTGCGCTTCCAAGAGGGTGTCGATCAACGCAGGCCACTCAATGCCGGCACCGACCTCAACTTCTCCCTTGTCCGGATCAAAATTCAACACCCGGTTTAGCTCTCTCATGTCCAATAAAACCGTGTCGGTCCCAAACTGCTGGCCCCCCATGGCGTGCATTCCGCCCGCGATGCTGATGTTTTGTCCTTCTTCGCGAGCGTTTCGGATTGCAGTTTGAATTGCCTCGATGGAATTCGGTCTGATCACGCGCTGCACGTAAGTCCTATTTAATTGGGAGTGAATGTCGTTCACAATGGTTCCTAGTTGCTCATCTTCTTGCCAAGTACAGCCGAAGGGCCACAGAGACGCCGCCGTGCTGAGTGTCGGCATTATTTTTAAGAATTCCCTGCGTGTTAACATAACGGCTCTCTGAGTATTCGCGCCAATACGATCATCAGAAGAGACAACATCCCTATCTTCCTGCCCTTTCCATCGCCATCATCTTAGTTGTTTTTAAATCCACCTTCCCTGTTCCCAACATCGGGATCGCATCGATGCCGTAGATATTTTCTCGCTTAGGGATCCAAAGCTTGGGAAGATCTGTTTCGCTCAGCTTGTCCCAGAGCTCTTGTGGAGTCATTTCCTTGTGAGTATGCAAAACGACTAATCGCTCTCCCTTTTGTTCGTCCGGGATCGCAGTAACCACGCAGCTATCGTCGCCAAGAATCTGTTGAATGGCTTCTTCGACCTTGACATGAGGGACCATTTCGCCGCCGATTTTACTGAATCGGGAAAGGCGGTCGGTTATTCGAATAAAGCCGTCCCCATCGATGGAGGCGATGTCGCCGGTAATATACCAACCATCTCGGAACGCCTCCGCGGTCATTCCCGGCTCGCCTAGATAGCCGAGCATCTGATTGGGTCCTTTCACCAAAAGCAATCCCTCCTGTCCGCGGCTGAGCGCCTCTCCGGTTTCAGGGTCCACCACTTTTACGGAAACTCCTGGGACAGGGTGGCCGACCGTGCCGTGTTTGCGCCCGGTATGGTGCTCGCGTCCGTGTTCTACGTCCGGAATATTCACGGAGACAACCGGTGACATCTCTGTACAACCGTAACCTTCCAAGAGGTCGAGTCCGTATTTTTCTTTAAAGGACTGAGCAATGGGCTCACGCAGCTTTTCAGCACCGACGATGGCGTGACGAAGTGAAGCGAATTCCAGGGGTGTGCATTTCCGTACATAAGCGGAATAGAAAGTAGGCGTGCTGATCAGAAACGTGGCCTTGTAACGGGACACCAGCTCACCGACAGTCTTGGCGTCTATGGGATTGGAGTGATAGACGGCACCA
>JAUXIP010000293.1 GCA_030620935.1 Deltaproteobacteria bacterium
CCCCCGGGCGGCGAGCTGAAGCCGATGCGCCATCTCTATGAGAAAGGCATCTTTATTCTCCAGGGGCAGGGCGCCACGACGATCTGGAATGAAGGCGGCAAAAAACATACCCTGGAGTGGCAAGCGGGCAGCCTCTTCTCGCCGCCTCTCAATACCTGGCATCAGCACTTTAACGCGCAAGGGTCGGAACCGGTTCGCCTTATCTCGCTGACGGATGCGCCGGTAGTCGTCAACCGCTATAGAAACCTCGATTATATCTTCAACAATCCTTTCATCTTTTCCGACCGATATCAGGGAGGGGCCGACGAGTGGGGCAAGGAAGGGCGTTATTTAGAGGGAATTAAGAGGGGACGGGTTTGGGAATCGAATTTCATCGCCGACCTGTGGGCTTTCCAGCCCAAGGAATACAAGGAGAGAGGCGGCGACAACCGGACGACGCTGTTTGAGTTCGTGGACAACACGATGAGCGCGCACCTGTCGGAGTTCCCGGTCGGCAAATACAAAAAGGCTCACCGCCACGGAGCCGGGGCCCATATCGTGGTCCTCACGGGACGCGGATATTCCTTCCTATGGGAACAAGGAAAGGACGCCGACAAGAAGCGAGTCGACTGGGGGCCTATGAGCATGTTCGTGCCACCACTGCAGTGTTGGCATCAGCATTTCAATCCAAGCCAGGAACCCACCCGCTATCTGGCGCTGAAACCCTGGGGTTTTAAATTCAATGTAGAAGAGCTCAAGGATACCGGAGAAGACGTCAAAAAGGGTGGGGCACAGATAGAATATCAGGATCAGGATCCGGAAATTCACCGCATCTTTCTGGAGGAATGCCGCGTCCGAGGGGCCGAGGCTCGAATGCCCATGTTCGGCACTTGATCACGGTAGCGAGGGCATAAGGAGATCTGATGACAAGGAAGTTTCCTTTGCGTAAGAGGTTTCCGATCACCGGCTGGGTTGTTCTTTGTTTTAGCTTTTCGGTGTTTCCGGCCATGTTGGAAGCGGGGAGCCAGCGGGAGAGCGCGGCAAAAAAGGAGAAGGGAAGCATCCTCTGGTACACCTCTTTAAACATTACGACCAGCCTGCCGATCACCAAACGTTTTCAAGAGAGATACCCTTTCCTAAAAGTCTCTATTTACCGGGCCAGCGCCGAGAGAATGTTAAACAAGGTGATGACCGAGGAAAAGGCAGGGCGATCGCAGTTTGATGTCATCTCTTCCCAAGCAGCGTTTTACCTTCAAAAAAAAGGCTTGCTCACCCCGTATCTCTCGCCGGAGACCCATGCCTTGGTGAGCGGGTTTTATGATCCTAACGGATTCTGGGCCAGCCTTTTTGCCAACCGTTTCGCCATCGGCTACAACACGGGAAGCGTGTCTCCGGAAAAGGCACCGAAAGATTGGGAAGATCTGCTTCACCCGATGTGGCAGGGCAAAATAGCGATCGATGCGGAAGAATTTCTCTGGTATGGCGCAATGCTCAAGTACTTCGGAAGAGAGAAGGGGTTGGAGTTCATGAAAAAGCTCTCCGGGCAGAAGATACAATGGCGCAGAGGCCACACGCTGATCGCCCAGATGATCGCTGCCGGCGAATTCTCGGCTGGGATCATTTACACCCACCGAGTCGATGACATGCGGGATAAGGGGGCGCCGCTCGAGTGGGTGAGGACGGCCGACCCTATCGTTGTGGCCATGAGCGGCATGGGGATTTCCAAGAAAACGGATTCTCCGGCTTCCAGCCGGCTTTTCATCGACTTTACTCTTTCATCCGAGGGTCAATCGATGATCAAAAAATCGGGAAGGACTTCGGGTAGAAAAGATATGCAGCAAGGAGACGGAGGCGTAAAGATGTTTACCATCCCTCCCGAGGTGTCGACTAACGTGAATTTTTACGCCAGGGAGTTCAATGAGATATTTCGCCCTGGAAAATGATTTTTTATCCATTCACTGCGCAGTCAGAAACGCCGTGAACGTATCGACGGGATTGCCATGGCAAAAGCCGAGTCTCAGACAGTAAGCGTGCCGAGTCGTGGCTGGGGGTTTCTGGGCAGAAGTTCGAACCCTATGAGAGTGGTGTTCCTTGGGGGAACCATTCTCGTCGTCGCTTATCTTGCCCTCGTGCCGCTGATCATGCTTCTGTTCGGGAGCGTTCGCAGCTCTCCCCCCGGCCTCCCGGGTGTCTTTACGGCTGATAATTTTGTGCGCGCTTACACGAATCCGCGGATCTATCAGTCGATCTGGAACACCTTGATCTTCAGCGTCGGTGTGACCGTTTTTGCCTGTACACTGGGGACCCTGCTGGCCTGGATCACCGAACGAACCAAGGCGCCGTTCAGGGGATTGATCTTTTTTCTCTCCGTTATTCGGATTGTCGTCCCTGGAATTTTGACGACGATCTCCTGGATCTTTATTCTGAATCCGAAGGTCGGCTGGATCAACGTGGCGGCCAAAAATTTATTCGGCCTCGAGGAGTCCCCATTCGACGTGTATACCCTTTCGGGAATGATCTGGGTCGACGGGTTGGATCTGGCGCCCTTGGCCTTCCTCCTAATGGTGGCTGGGTTTCGTTCTATGGATCCGTCGTTGGAGGAGGCCTCCCTGGCGTCCGGCGCCGGTCGATCGACGACCTTTTTTCGCGTTACCTTGCCCTTAGTCCTGCCGTCGTTTCTCGCCACTTGCCTGATCTGTTTTGTGAGAGGGTTGGAGGCCTTTGAGGTTCCTGCATTGCTGGGGATGCCTGTCGGCTTCATGGTATTCTCGACCGAGGTCTACAGGGCCGTTCGCGTCCCTCCTACGGATCTCGGGCTGGCCTGCACCTATGCTATTCTCTATCTTGTCGTCAGCGTGATCGGGCTCATGGCGTATCAAAAAGCCACGGCTCACGCCGAGAAATTCGCGGTGATTACCGGCAAAGGCTTTCGGCCTGCGGTGATGGACCTGGGTCGGGGAAAAAATGCGGTCAGTGTATGCATCGTTCTCTTCATGGTCGTCTTCTACATTCTTCCTCTGACGGTTTTGGTGTGGGCTTCACTGATTCCCTTTTACAATCTTCCATCGGCCCAAATGTGGCAGATGGTTTCCTTGGACAATTACAGAAGTATCCTCGAATATCCGGCCGTGCTGAGGGCCTTCAAGAATAGTTTTATCCTCAGTACGGGCAGTGCAACGGCGGTCATGCTGCTTACGGCGATAGCCTCCTGGATTGTAGTGAAGACGAAAATTCCGGGGAGAAAGATCCTCGATGGTTTAACCTTTGTTCCCATTGCTATACCGGGGATTGTGGTAGGGTTAGCCTTAATTTGGGTTTATCTGACTTTCCCGATAGGCGTCTACGGGACTCTGTGGATCTTAATGATCGCCTACGCTACGAAGTACCTCCCTTACGGAATGAGGACCTGTTACTCCTCCATGGCTCAAATCCATCGGGAGTTGGAGGAGGCGAGCGAAGCGTGCGGCGGGAGTTGGTTAAGGACCTTCTTCCGTATCACCTTGCCTCTTTTGACCCCCGGTTTTGTGGCGGGTTGGGTCTGGGTCATGATCCATTCTTTTCGGGAGTTGTCTACTTCGCTTCTGCTTTATGGTCACAAGTCGGAGGTCGTCGCCGTGCTTATCTTTTCGATGTGGGAGAGCGGGGATTACCCTGTCCTGGCCGCATTTGCGGTCGTTTTAATCACTGTTCTGGGGCTGATCATCATAGCTGCCCGTTGGCTTAGGAATCAGTTGGGCGTTAAGACGACATAGGCGTTTAGATGGGGTCCGTGGGGAAGTTTTTTTCGTGTGTCGACGGACTGTCTGGGCGGAAAAAATCGGAGAGACTTGAGTGGCTCAAGAATTCAAAGAGTGTTGAAAACCCCTGTTTTCAGACCGCTCAAAAAGGTCCCAGATGCGAGGCTTCGACCGTGAGCTCAGCCGAACGGCGCGCGAGAGAGCGACGAGCGGAGGCGTACTTGAGCGGTACGTCGGAGCGAGGCGGACGAGCGCAACGAAGCAGATGGGTCTTTTTCAACGGTCTGTTCAAAATAATTCCGCGATAG
>JAUXIP010000283.1 GCA_030620935.1 Deltaproteobacteria bacterium
CCGATGGTCCGAATCGTGGCTTCCGCCGTAGCTGGTGTCCATCCTTCTTATATGGGCATCGGACCTATTCCGGCTACGCGCAAAGTATTACAAAGGGCAGGGCTCACTGTCGATCAGCTCGATCTCGTCGAGATCAACGAAGCCTTCTCCTCGCAGTCCCTGGCCTGCATCCAAGAGTTGGGATTGGATCGGAAGAAGGTCAACGTAAATGGGGGGGCTATCGCCTTAGGTCATCCGCTCGGCTGCAGCGGCGCCCGCATCCTGACCAGCCTGATTTATGAAATGAGCCGGCGCGGCAGCCGCTACGGGCTGGCAACGATGTGTATCGGAGTGGGCCAAGGCATCGCCACGATCGTCGAGAGGGTCAACTAGCCTCCCGAAAGTCAACGAGCCCTCAGGAAATATCCGCAAACTCATGGCTCGCAAGATCTTTATCGCCATCCTTGCTCTATCCGCCCTTGCCTTCACCTTCCTGGTGTTTTCCCTTAATGCCCTCATCGAGAAAAACCGAGACTCCATTAGGACCAACCTTGAAAAGCACCTCGGACGATCCCTGACTTTCGACAATCTCCGCTTGGACTTGAAAGGTAGATTGGCCCTTTCTGCAAATAACCTGCGCATCGCTGAAGACCCCTATTTTGCGGCGACTCCTTTCATTCAATCCAAAGAGCTTACGATGCCGCTCCGTTTGCTTCCGCTCCTTTGGGGAAAAATTGCCATCAAGAAATTTATTCTGTACGAACCGGAAATCCAGCTTATCAAAAATGAGACCGGGACTCTGAATATTCTGGCCCGTGGTTGGCCGATCGGCCAGGGAGATCCAAGTCTTCTGGGGCCCGGGCTGGAAGTGACCAACGGCAAGGTCTACTACATCGATCGCTCGGTCAAGGAACCCGTTGAGCTTCGCATCAGCAATCTGGAATTGGATTTGAAGGGCCCCGGTCTCACGGGCATCAGCACTGTTTATATCGGTGCCAACCTCTTGGCGCTTCACGGGCAAAACGTGAGCGTCGAAGGGCGCATCGGACCGTTTGGACCCAATAACGCATGGACCCAATGTCCTTTAGACCTCCACCTGGAGATTGATCCGCTCCCCTTTCCTCAGTTGGCCCGGATCCTTCCCTATCTGAAAGAAATGGTGCCTACTTATCTCGACATTACGGGTCCCCTTACGTTTAGGGCGAGTATCCAGGGAACGTTGGAAAAACCTCGGATCGAGAACCTAACGCTCAGGGGCCCTTTTTTCGGCTCCACGGGAATCAACACCGTCGTTAACGGGAAACTGGACTTTTCCAAGAGCGGCTCCTGGAAAGACAGCGAGATGAAATTAAGCACGGCTGTTGGTCCGGTAACCCTCGACCGACTCAAGAATATCCCCTTTCTTAGGAAGCTTCTGCCGACAGCTCTCACCTCCAAGGGCCCGTTAAGCGTGGAAATCATAGTTCAGGGCAGGTTGGAGGAGTTGGAGACACATACTGTGGTCAGAGCGGAGGAAAGCGAGATTCTCTATGGGAGCTGGCTAAAAAAGGCCGCCGGTATCCCCGCTCAGATGGAGCTCAGAGCGAAGTTTCAGAAAGAGCGGGTCCTCTTTGACGAATCGACGCTCACGGTTAACAACATGAAACTTAAGTTCTCCGGCAGCCTCGACAGGTTGTCCGAGCGCCGCCTGATGCTGAATCTGCAATTAAAGGGACTAGAGCTGTCCGGTTGGGACCGGTTGCTGTTGCCGCTTTCCGCGTACCGCATAGACGGGAATCTGCAATTGGATCTCAGCATTCGCAAAGACATCGGCCTCCCGCATGAAAACATGGATATTCGGGGTGACTTGAATTTTGCCGATGTCCGAGTCGAGGAAAGAGAAACTGGGCAGATGATCGACAAGATAAAAGCCCGCGTATCTTTTGGGGGACATGAGGCGCGAATCGAAAACCTCTCGCTACGTATGGGCATCTCCGACCTGACTTCCGAGGCTGTGTTGCCGGATCTTTCTCGGCCTATCCTTTATTACACCATGCATTCTCCTCAACTCAGCCCTACGGATCTGACGGATATTGCGGGATATACGGAAGACCGGATCAAAGCCCTGGTAAGCCGGGGGAAAGTACGGTTCCAAGAGGGAGAGCCGACGCTCCAAGGGGAGTTCTCCTCTCCTGAAGGCACTCTTCAAGGAATCCCCTACCGTGATATGCATGGAGAGATTACGTGGTCCCCGAAAGGGCTGAATCTTAAAAACATTTCGTTTCAAGCCCTGGATGGCATCTTTCGCATCAACGGCGCCTGGGGACCGAATACAGAAATCCCTCAGCGTTTCACCCTGCACTCCGACATCGAGGCCATGGATCTGAAATCTTTCCCGACCCAAAACTTCCTCGGTTTTAAGAACTCCATCGAGGGACGATTGAACTACAAGATCAGGATTCGAGGAGAACGCAAAAATGGCTCTGCCATCCCGGAGAGCCTGCACGGCGAAGGAGAGGCCCGGATACGAAAAGGCTCGCTCAAAGATTTCAACTTAGTCGATAGCGTACTCTCCGGCGTCGGAGGGCTACCCACTATTTCCAAGCTGCTGTTGCCCAATACCTCCACTCGCCTGAACTCTATTCTCCAACAACGAGACACGCCCTTCGATACACTTACCGCCACCTTCACCGTTGAAAAAGGTCGATTCCAAACCGAGGATCTCTTTCTTACGACTTCCGACTACGATATCAGCGGGGAAGGCTGGGTCGGCTTCGACAAGACTACCAAGTGGGATGCCAACTTGATCATGTCCTCCGAGATCACTGAAATACTCCTTCAGGAGCACAAAAATGTCCGCTACCTGCTGGACCGCAATGGGAGGCTCACGATCCCCCTGCGAATCGAAGGTGTTCTGCCCAACATCCAAGCCAAGCCCAATCTGAGGCGACTGGCCAGGACTATCCAGAGAGGTCTGTTGGGCCGAGGGAAAAATTCTCCGCGAAAAAAAGCGGCAGCTGGAAAGAAAAAAAGGAGATGAATCTGAAAGAAATCTATTTAGAGATCCGGCCCCAAGACATCGCTTATATCAAGTTTATCCTCGAATCCTACGAAGGGGTTGGCATGATCCGGACCGTAGACCGAAAAAAAGCCGTTATCGTTCTCATGGTCGTTGATGATTTCTCGTCGATCGCTCAAGATCTTCTCGCTTCTCTCAAGAAAGAAATTCCTCTCAAGGAGATTGCCCGGCCCACAGAAGGTGGAGAAGACTGGTTTCTGAGCGAAATCGCCGAGGAGTCCCTCCTTGAGTGATGTCTTCACGCCCATCGCCTACTAAAGAGAAAATTCTCTCTGTCTTTTTCTCCCGGCCGGGTAATCGCCTCACGCCACAGGAGATTTTGAAAAAGATCGGCGGATCGCGCGATTCTCTCAGGACCATATCCGACGCTCTGAGAGAGCTGGCGAGAAACGGGGAGCTCGTGCGTCTTAAGAAAAACCATTATGCCCTCCCAGGCGGGCAAAATTGCGTGACCGGTAGGATCCAGGCCCATCCCGACGGCTTCGGCTTCCTCATTCCAGATGAGAAAGGCAGGGAGGACATTTACCTCAATCGGCGTGAGATGCGCCGTGTCATGCATGGCGACCGCGTCATGGTTCGAATCGACAGCAAAAAAAGAGGCCAGACAAGCGCCCATGTCGTGCAGGTCTTGGAGCGCGGGCAAGCGCGTCTGCTGGGGACTTACGAAGAATTCGAGGGCAAGCCTTATCTCATCCCCATGGATTTAAGAATTGCCTCTGCCATTCCGTTGACACGGCCCGGCTCAAGGCCGGAAAAAGGAAAGGTCATCACCGCAGAGATCTCGCGCTACGGAACCGCTTTTTCTTCTCCTGAAGCGAGACTTTTAGAAACCTTGGGCGATCCCGATGACGCGGAGGTTCAGGCCCAGGCCATTATCTTCCGGTTTAACTTGCCTGTAGCCTTTACGGCAGAGGCCCGCCAAGAAGCTTCCACTTGCCCGGAAACCATCAACCCAGAAGAACTTTCGTCTCGCACCGATCTCCGCTCGCTCCCTCTGGTCACAATCGACGGCGAGCAGGCACGGGACTTCGACGACGCCGTCAGCGTGCAGAAAAGCAACGGCCTCTACC
>JAUXIP010000381.1 GCA_030620935.1 Deltaproteobacteria bacterium
CCAACAGGTGAACGGCGATCTCCCGCTCTTTGAGGGCGCGAGCCGCTGCGCGCCCCACCTTGCCGCCACCGATGACCAAAACCGGATTGTAGTTGGTATTGTAGATGACGAGCAGCGTGTCGAGCTCCAGCATCCGGTCGGCGGTGCCCACGACCACGGCGACGCTCTCCTTGGAGAGCACGGTCTCAGGACGCGCGGGTTGAAGCCGACCGCGCTCCCAGACGGCGATGATATGGACACCGATGACCTTTTCGAGCTCCAAGTCACCGATGGCGCGGCCGACGAGCGGGGTGTTGTAAACGGGAAAGTCCGCGATCTGAAGATCCCGGATGTTGCCGATCACGTGGCTCTGCGCGTGGCCAGCATTCACGCGATTGGCCAGCCGCTCGCCCAGGCGCTTGTGGAGCAGAATCACGTGCGTGCAGCCGCTCAGCTCGAGGATGTCAGTCGAGTCTTCCTCGTCGACGCGGCTCACGATGGGGACCTTGGGCGCGATTTCCCGGACCGTCAAGGTAATGTTTGTGTTGACCGTGTCGGAACTGTTGGCAAAGACCAGCCGCGCCTCCGAAACTCGGAGCTTCTGGTACGTTTGGTTGCTATCGACGTCGCCGGTGACTACGGAGATGCCTTCGCTGTACATATGCGCCGCCTTCGTCGGGTCGGGCTCGATAACGTAATAGGGGATGTCGTTAAGCCGCAGACGCTCGATGAGTCCGGGGGCGATCGCGTCGTAGGTGCAGATGATGACATGCCCGCGCGCGTTCTCGGCCGCAGCGCGCGGCGCCTTCGAACGCACCTGCGCTTCGAGCCAAGGAGCGTAGAAAAGGCGGATGAACATGAACGGGAGCAGGATCAAAAGCAGCATGATGCCGGACAGGAGGACCACGATGCTGAACAGGCGGCCGATATCGCTCGTGAAGGTAACGTCACCGAAGCCCAGAGTGGTCATCACCGTAAGGGTCCAGTAGATCCCGGTGACCCACGAGTGGTCACGGCCTTCATACAACATGATCATGTGGAAGATAAACGAGTAAAGCGCGATCAACAGCATCAAAAACGCCAGGTACTTAAGGAGCGCTCCGATGTTTTGCCGGGTGCCTTTTTCGCTGAGGAAATAGGAGATCTGACTACCGAGAAACTTCATCGCTATGTTCTATGATGCCAGTTTTAGCCAACGATTAACAGACCTTTGACCTCTCGAGTGCCGGCGAGATTCGCCCACGGGACGGCATGAGTCTAAATTAGAAATGGTGCGGATTTCAGCCGGTCAGGATATTTGAAAGGTTAAAAGGGTCGGGCCTTTTGTTGTTCGTTGCAACTCCGCTCGACCACAGGATTCAACTGTACGACGCTTGAATTAAAACCTGGACAATTTCGGCGCGAAAGGGAGGGCAAGGAAAAAATCCTCAGTGTCTAAAGTGTCTCATGCCCGTGAAGATCATC
The DNA here is from genome assembly GCA_030620935.1 of Deltaproteobacteria bacterium. The sequence goes on from JAUXIP010000381.1 coordinate 1,444, forward strand.
GCCATACCATGCTCGTTGGCAGCCGCGATCACCTCGGCGTCCTTGATCGAGCCTCCGGGCTGAATGACCGCTTTGGCTCCCGCTTCCGCCGCGGCATCGACGCCGTCGCGAAAAGGATAGAAGGCGTCCGAGGCGACGACGGAACCGCGAAGGTCGAGGCCATGGGTTGCAGCGCGCATCACCGCGAGCTTTGCCGAGTCCACACGGCTCATCTGGCCCGCTCCGACACCCAGGAGCTGGTCTCGCGAGGCAAAAACAATAGCGTTGGATTTCACGCGGCGGCACACCCGCCAGGCAAAATCCAGCGCTTCGTATTCCTCATCCGTGGGCCGGCGCTCGGTCACCACCTTGCAATTTCTCACGTCGACTTTGCCTCTGTCCCACTCCTGAACCAAAAGACCGCCTTTGACCCGGCGCAGATCATAACTGTCCTGTTCTTTTTCTCCCAGGTCAACTTCGAGCAGGCGGATGTTGAGAAGCCGCTTCGAGGAGGAGAGGATGTCTTTGGCCTCGGGAGTAAAGCTCGGCGCCACAATAATCTCCAAAAAGATCTCTTTAAGCTCTTTGGCCGTCTCCCCATCCACCGGGCGATTGAAGGATATGACGCCTCCGAAGATAGAGACGGGATCCGAGGCCTTGGCCTTCCGAAAAGCGTCTGCCAGCGATACCTTGGAAACGGCCACTCCACAGGGATTGGTATGCTTGATTGCGACGGCCGCAGTCTCCGAGAATTCCAGGATCGCTCCCAACGCCGCATCCGCATCCAGTATGTTATTGAAGGAAAGTTCTTTCCCTTGAATCTGCTTCGCCCGCGCGATCGAGGGACCGTGCTTTTCTCCGCTGGAGTAAAACGCCGCCTGTTGGTGAGGACTCTCTCCATAGCGAAGATCCTGAATCTTGGCAAATTGGAAATTAAGGCTCTGTCCCCATGGGGTGGGCTTCTTGTCTTGATCTAAAGAGTCCAGGTAATTGGAGATCATGCCGTCGTAGCGAGCGGTGTGACGGAAGGCCGCACAGGCGAGACGAAAACGGGTCTGATCGGAAAGCTCGCCCTTCTCCTCCAGCTCCGCCAGGACCAGGCCATAATCGGCCGGCTCCACAACCACGGCGACATGGGCGTGGTTTTTGGCTGCAGCCCGCACCATCGTCGGGCCGCCGATATCGATTTGCTCCACGACCTCGGCAAAAGCAGCGCCGCGCGCAACGGTCGCCTCGAAGGGATAGAGATTGACGACCACGAGGTCGATAGGGGGAATCTCGTGGGCTTTCATCTGCTCTACGTGCTCCGGAACATCCCTCAGCGCCAGGAGACCGCCGGCTATTTTGGGATGAAGGGTCTTCACCCGGCCGTCCATCATTTCCGGAAAACCGGTAAGTTCGGAAACGTCCTTGACCGCGATTTTGTCCTGCCGCAGCAGCGACGCCGTACCGCCCGTCGAAACGATTTCGATATTCAATGAATCGAGCTTCTGCGCGAACTCAACGATTCCCTGTTTATCAGACACACTGATCAGGGCTCTTTGGATCTTGCCCGCCGTGCTTACTCCTCCTTTAACTGTGATGAAGACGAGGAAC
>JAUXIP010000197.1 GCA_030620935.1 Deltaproteobacteria bacterium
ACCCCAGGCAGGGCTGCAAAGAAACTACTGACGATGACCCCTGCCACCATGAGGAAAAGGGCCCAAGGCTCCAGGATGCCCATGAGTCCTTGAATAGCTGCGTCAACCATTTTTCGTAATTACTCGAAAACCCCACAGTATGCCGGAGGCGCATAACGATGAGGTTTCTAAAGAGATCTCCTTTTTGTCGACCACGGGGTTTCAAACCCCGTGGTCGACAAAATATGATCTACAAGAACACCAGGTTGTGGCAGGAAACGGCTAACCGTACAATTTTGCCACTAACTCCCGTTGCAAGATTCCCGTATTATTTTTCCGGCAAGCCGTATTTCTTCTTAAGCTTAGCGGAATACGTAATGGCCTCATCCGCGATACCGATGAGATTCTTGAGCAGACCCTCAAGGGTTTCGCCGGATCTAGGTGTGATGTCCACGCTCAACTGGTTCTTTGCCCGACTTTGAAACTTTGGGTTCTTAGTTAGCTGATCAAAGGCCCGGCGGTATGCTTGAACGTATTCTTTGGGTGTTCCCGGCGGCATCGCCACCCATTTATCAACCTGGCTAGCGCCTATCCACGATACGTATCCTTTCCACTCTACTTCCTTGAGCTTTTTAGGTTCCAGGAGTTCAGGCATGGTAGGGACATTCTTGAACGAGGAACGCCGGAGGTATTTCCCGGCGGAAAAGATCCCTGCCTGCGCAACCAATTCGACAACTCCTTCCTCTTTCAGGCCGCGGAGGAGAAAGGCATTCTGAGTTGCCGTCATATCTATCTCACCCTGGAGTAGCGCGGTAGTCAGCGCATCGGTCCCTGGATATCCCGTGACCCACTTGAGGTTCCATCCTAGGAACTCGGCGCCCCATACGAGCATAGCGTTCCAGGTACGCGTTCCGCTTAGCGCCCCAACGATCACCGGCTTGGCCTTGGGATCTTTCAACCTCTTAAGGGCCTCCTTGCGGATAACGACAACGCTGCCGCCCCGGTTGATGGAACCGACAGCCCCAAACTTTAACGGATCGTACTTCACAACCTTCCGCCTCAAGACCAGGGGGGTAATCACCGGGGAATGGCTCTGCATGATGGTAAGGCCATCCCGCTTCGCCTGTATAGCGACATAGTTGGCTCCCGTGATTCCGCCGCCACCGGGCATATTCTGATATATGACCTTTGGCTTGCCAGGGAGGTATTCCGGCAGGAACCGACCGATCAGACGGGCGGTTCTGTCGGTTCCACCGCCGGCACCTGAGGTAATCAGCATACGGACAGTCTTTCCTTCGAAAGAAGGTCCTCCAGCCGCCGGTCCTACCCATAGTACTATCCCTAGCAGCGGTCCAAAGAGCCACGTGAAAAATTTTATCGCACTATGATTTCGCATAGCATGCTCCTTTCGCTTGTCTTTTGGTCTCATGTCAATCAATCCGAGCTTTTAATGCTTGTACAGCCTGTCGATAAAACCGCTGTCGTCGATCCGACGCAGATAGTGATAATCCCAGAGCGCCGTCGGTTCTATCTTTTCCGCAGCCTTATCCTGACGCACTGCCAGTTGGTAAACATTGCTGACGGCCTTGATGGTAGCGTAGGGCTTGGGCTCCAAGATCTTCGCTAGCCCATCGTACAGATGGGCCGCCGCCTCGCGGTCTAGATCCCCTTCCGACTTATACTTGGCCTCGATAATCCTAATGCTTTCTTCTCTATGCGTCTTAAAATAGGCGATTCCCTCGATGACACCTTTGATAAATCTTTCAACGATATCGGGATGTCTCTCGACAAAAGCGAGCCCGCTCGACATCGTCGTGAACCAGACCATCGGAAGTGGCTCGACAGCAATAACCTTGAGACCGGCCCTTTGAGCAAAGATATCCGCCGGCGGAGTCACAAAGGTGGCAGCGACCTGTCCGTCACGGACCGCCTCCCAGATGTTTGCCCCTTTCGCAACCTTGTGGAGTTTGATATCCCCTTTGTCCACATCCAGCCCGTTCTGTTTAAGAAAAAGCCAGCTGTTGAGACCGGGATGCTCGCCCCTCACTCCCACGACTTTTCCTCTTAGATCGGAGATTTGTGAAATTCCCGAGTCCGCCTTGACTACAAGGCAATGATTCAGGTTGCTGACGGTCTGGCCGAGATAAACCCATTTGTCGCCGCGAGTCCTTGCGGCATAAGTGGAGACATGGTTCCCTCCTACAAACTCAACGCTGCCGTCGGCTACGTTTTTATGAGCGTCCTTTGAGCTGATAAAATTATCGTACTCCACCTCAAGTCCATGTTTTTCCCAAGAGCCTGACTCCCCCACCACGTAGAGAAAAGACAGGTGACTGTTCGAGCGGTAGGGAAAATGAACCTTATCCATAGCTGCTTCCTCCCTTCTCAGTTACGATCTATCCTCTTGTCGTATTTCCAAAGTTCTGTCCACTGTGTTAAGTCCAGAGATCTCCCAATAGGTGTCTCCATTTTTTTTGCATGTCCTCGCGCAGCTCCCGAGAAGCTGCAGAGACTTTGGGAAACTTCTCCCGCCATTCGTACGGTCGACACGCATCGATGATGATCCGCGAATTTCGCTCGGCGCTCGCGGGGGGAAGCGCCGGGTCCATGACGCTGCTCCAACACTGCCGTAGAATTTGAATCCCGTTGACGGGATCGCATCGCGTACAGATCGCCCACATAACCTCATTTAGGTCCGTGACGTCAATGTCCTCGTCGACGACCACCACGATCCGCCCCATGAAAGCGCCAATGGAACACTGGGAAACTGCAATGCCCGTCTGCCGTGCGTGGCCGGGGTATCGTTGCTTTATGGAGGCGATAATCAGAAAACGGGAACCTCCTGCCGGATGGAACCAGGCCGCTTGAATGTCCGGTATCCCCATTGCCGCGAGCTGGTCTTCCAGCTCAACCGACCGGAGAAGATTCCTTGCCCAGGTCGTTTCAGATGGCGGACGGCTGGGAGATGAACCGAGGATAATCGGATCCTTTTTGTGATAGACAGCCTTAACTCGAGCCAACGGCTCCTCCCTCGCCCAACTGGCATAATAACCCGTCCACTCTCCAAAGGGCCCTTCCGACCCCTCCTCTCCCGGGACAAATTCTCCTTCGATACACAACTCGCTGTCCGCGGGTATGGGAAGACCCGTAAGGGGTCCGCGAATGACAGGGAGGGGCGCTCCCATAATAGCGCCGGCATAGGAATACTCGGAAAGTCCCTTGGGGGGAAGCAGTGTGCCTACCAGGAATACGAGCGGATGATGGCCGAAGGAGATGGCAACCGGACAGGCTTTTCCCTGGGCGAAGTACTTTTTACGATGGATGAACCCGCCTTTTCCGCCGGCAATAAATAGGGCGAGATGGTTCTTATCCTGGATCATAACCCGATAGCAGCCGATGTTGACGGCTTGGCTCTCCGGGTCTTGGGTGATGATCACCGCCGCAGTGCCCAAATAGCGGCCCCCGTCTTCTTCATGCCACTTAGGAGAAGGGAAACTGAACAGATCGACCTCTTCACCTGAGCGGCTCACTTCCCAAGCCGGCATCTCGCTCCACTGCGGCTCTACGGCGCTTAGCTGCTGTAGTTTCTTTCTCCACTGTTCCATGAAATCCCGCTGCTCCAACCCCCACGGCAGTCCCGTGGCCAAGGCCATGCGATTAATGGAGCCCAGAGAATTGGTGAGAACCCCGTAATTCTCGGGATAACCCGGGATGGCGTTGAACATAAGCGCGGGGGCGTTGCGTCGAGCGTGGACCATCTCGGTCAAGGTCCCCATCTCCAAGTTCCAGTGAGCGCCCGAGATTTTACGAATTTCCCCACGCTCGGTGCAGAGGGCGATCCAATCCCTGAGGGAAAAAGTATGAGATGCCGCCCCACTCATTGCCGAGCTTCCTCTCGATGGAAGCCTAAAGCCTCCAAGGCAGGTCTGTCGTTGATGGAAAACAAAATTGCGGGCTCCTTTGAGCTGCCCTCATGGGCATGCCAGCTCCACAAGGGAACCACAAAGGAATCCCCCTGTTCCCAGTCGAAACGTTGATCCCCGATTACGGTCGTGCCCCGTCCCCGAAACGCATGGTAAACCACCGTATGCGTGTGTCGATGAGATCGGCACTTTTCCCCTGGTCTCAGCATTTGAATCTCGCACGACATCGTGGGCAAAGTGGGACCGCCCGTCAGCGGGTCGACGTAACGGAGCAACACGCCGTCAAAAGGATCGGCCGGGCTTTCACCCAAAATTTTCAAAGACCTTTCCGTCTCTTCCCAGGAATAACGGTACGGAGGTCTATAGGTGGACTTAGAAGATACAGGCTCCTGAGGACGCACCGTTCCGTATTCGCGCTCTGACCGACCTACCGGTCGAGTCACGGCCTGCTGGGCCTGATGATATGGCTCGGCGGAGATGACTTGAAAGTAGTGGATCATCGGGCCATTAGCGCCGTCAAGCCAGACAATAGGAGTCTCTCCGGCATTGACGTGATCATGCCAGCTCCAGTTGGGCGTGGTGATCAAGTCGCCCTCTTCCATGGGAAACGGCTCCCCTTCGACAATAGTCGAAGCGCCCTTTCCCTTAACCACGAAACGGATCGCCTCCATCATGTGACGGTGCGCAGGCGCGATCTCCCCAGGACGGACCATCTGCCCTCCCATAAGGAGGCTGTGAGAGGTCCCCATCTTCAGTTGAGGGTGTTGAAACCCTATAAATCGCCTGAAAGCCTCTTCCGGACGGATATACTCCACCGCCCGATTAAGGGCGTCATAGAGTTCAGCCCACTTCCAGAGAAAAGGCTCAAAAAGAGCCTGCGGCTCTCTGAAACCATCGCTTCGGTTGGGAATCATCCAGTAGCCGATCAGGTTCTTCTTCTTGATCTCTTGGTTAAAATTATCGAGAGACATAAGAGCCTCCTCTTCGCCGTCAGAGCCGGACGGCGAACACTCAAGGCTTTACCCGCCCGATTGTGTTCCCAGGCCGGTCAAAAAGGTCCCAGATGCGAGGCGGC
>JAUXIP010000135.1 GCA_030620935.1 Deltaproteobacteria bacterium
CCTTTTATGTCAGAGAAGATCTACGTGGAGATGGGCGGCAAAGAGGTGCATACGGAGTGGTAAGGGTAATGATAGAGGGCTTCGGGGCTCCCCTCGCTTCACGGCCTCCCACAGCGACCCTTCCGGGACAAGCTTCCACCCCAAAAAGTCCTTCGCTTTAGCTCAGTGTACTTTTTGGGGACCCCGTTGAAGGGGCAGAGGTCCCCAAACACAGACTCCATCGGCCGCAGCCGGGAGCGTGTTCCCCGAGGTCGGGCCAGAGATTTTTTCGATGAAAATTGCGTACGGTGACTTAATTGGAGGAGTGAGCGGCGACATGTTCGTCAGCGCCCTGCTTGATCTCGGCTTGCCGCTCAACATTCTCAAGTCCGAGCTAAAGAAGATCGCCAGGCTCAAATACAAGCTTGAAGTTACAAAGAAAACCGTTCACGGCATCCGCGCAACCAGGTTTCGGGTGATCTGCGGCAAGAGAGAGCCTGAGCGCTCGTGGAAAGAGATTCGAGGGTTGATCCGAAATAGCGCTCTCGATTCCAACGTCAAAGAAAAGGGGCTCAAAATTTTTGGTCGGTTGGCTGAGGCGGAAGGGAAAATCCACGGCGTCTCACCTGAGAAAGTACACTTTCACGAAGTGGGCGCCACCGACTCTATCGTGGACATCATGGCTGCAGCGATTGGTTGTTGCCAGCTGAAAATCAATACCTTCCACTTCTCTCGGATTCCTCTGGGCCGCGGCGTGGCTCGTTCCAGGCATGGCCCTCTGCCTCTCCCCGGACCCGCAACGCTGGAGCTTCTCAAGGGCCTACCGGTGGAGTGGATTCAGCTCGACGGCGAAACCGTAACGCCGACAGGGGCCGCTATTGTTTCTGCCGTGGGGCACGGTTTCGGCGATCAGCCGCGCATGACCATAGAAAAGATCGGCTACGGTGCCGGCCAAAAGATATTTACAGATCGACCAAATCTGTTTCGTGTGATCCTTGGTGAGGACGAAGCGCCTTGGAAGCAGGAAGAAATGTTGGTCATGGAGACCAACATCGACGACATGAGCCCGGAGTTCTATGATTACGTCTTCGACCGGCTCCTTGCCGCCGGCGCCCGCGACGTATTCTTATCTGCCATACAGATGAAGAAAAACCGGCCCGCAACGCTGGTTCGCGTGATCGCCAAGCCATCCGACAGAGAGAAACTCGCAAAGATCCTTTTCCGAGAGACTTCGACCATCGGCCTTCGCTACTACCCGGTGAACCGGATGATACTCAAGCGCACGTCGAAAAAGTTAAAGACCCGATTCGGACTGGTGAAAGTTAAAATTGTTGAAGAGCCGGACGGGACCAAAAGAGCGACTCCGGAATACGACGATCTAAGGCGAATCGCAGCGGCTAAAAAAATCCCTCTGATGGTTCTATTTGAGGAGATTCTGAAGAGCTTTCACGAATAAACTACTTCCATTAATAGGACACCTCTCCTTCAACGCTGAGAATGAACTCCTCACGCCTCCATTTCAGAATCCGTTTTCACCCCTGGTCCTCGAACATTGCATGACTGAGGACAGACCCAAAAACCACGACCAATCTGCGTCACTGCTACCGTGGGCGTCGCTTCGCTATCGTGACTTCAGCCTGCTGTTCACCTGCGTTCTCTTTGTCACGACCGCCCAGCACATGCGCCAGACACAGATTCTTTACCAGGTCTATGAAATATCGGGATCCGCGTTCCAGCTAGGCCTGACGGGCCTTGCGCAGGGAATCCCCATATTTACCATCGGGCTCTTCGGAGGGACGCTGGCTGATTTCATGGATCGTCGAAAGCTGCTGCTTGTAACCTTCGCAGGCAATATGGTCGTCGCCGCGTCCTTGGGGATTTTGACCCTCACCGGCGCTGTTCAGGTCTGGCACATCCTCGTCGGCACCGCTTTGACCTCGGCGTTCACCATCATTCACAACCCGGCGCGCAATGCCATGATTTCCAACCTCGTGCCGCGCTCTCATTTGACCAACGCGGTGTCGTTAAATTCCAGCGTTTCACAGAGCTCTCATTTTATCGGACCGATGGTGGCGGGCCTCAGTCTCGCATGGATGAATGTGGGGAACGCCTACTTGCTGAATGCTCTGTTTTACGTCCCGGCGGCAACCGCCGTCTTGCTTATGAGAACTTCCGCAGCACCCGAAAGGCCCAGGAGGACATTCTCTGTCAGGAGCGTTTTCGGCGGCGTGCGGTTTCTGTGGCGCCAGCCGATCATCCTGGCTCTCGTGATGCTAGACTTTACTATCATCAGTGTGAGCTACTATCGGCCGCTGCTGCCGGTGTTCGCCAAAGATATTTTTAACGTGGGGCCTACCGGCTTCGGTCTTCTGGCTTCGGCACCCGCGGTGGGAGGTATCCTCGCCGTTCTCATTTTGCTCGGAGTCGGCGATGTAAAGTGGAAGGGGTTTTTGGCTCTCTCGGCATTCCTACTCTTCAGTTCGTGTCTCGGGCTTTTTGCCATATCGCACACCCTCTGGCTGGGCCTTTTACTCGTGGGTGGGTTGGGGTTGGCCAATTCGCTCCAGGCCGTCATGCGTCAAACGACTTTTCATTTGTTAACGCCGGACCGGGTTCGCGGGCGAGCATTTTCGGTTTTCAACATGTTTTCCCAAGGGGCCAATGCCGTAGGAGCCATGGTGGTGGGATTTCTGGCGTCTCTCGTCGGCGCTCCCGGAGCCTTACTCATCGGAAGCGCCGTCGGCCTTACTCTGACGCTGACGTTTTGGATCGCATCGCCTGGGTTGAGGCGATTCCGGTCCGACGGCACGATGTAGCGGATCTTTTCAAGATCTAATCACCTTAAGCACGCATCGGAAAGTAATACGCTGTGTCGACACACCAAAGATTAAGAGTACTGAAGAGCGAGATGCGCTTTATCCTCAGCGCAAGTTTCCTGTATGGCCGAGCGAGTAGCGGCCGGGTTGGGGCCAGACGGTGAGGCCATGCGGCTCGGTCCCCACGCGGACAGTTTTTATCTTGCCAGTTGTTGTGTCTATGGCATAGACGACATCGTCGAAGCGACCGGAGAGCCACAATATTTTCCCATCAGCGCTTACGTTCCCCATGTCCGGACTGCCCCCCTTGGGAAAGTCCCACGTGGCCACGACCTTGTGCGTTTCAAAGTCGATGACGGAAACGCTGCCCTTGCCGCCTGGGGGGCCGTAGACGCGGCTCGAGCCGCGGTTAGCCACGTAGAGCTTCGTCGTGTCGCGGCTCGGGTAAAGCCCATGTGCCCCGATTCCGGTCTTGATGAAGCCGATCTCGGTAAACTGGTCGCCGTCGATGAGAAACACGCCTCCGGCCCTAAGATCGACTACAAAAAAGACTTTGCCATCCGGGGAAATCCGAATGTCCTGGGGCATGCCATCTTTTGAAAGCTTGAGATAACCGAGCACCTCCCGATTTACGAAATCGATTTTCACCAAACTTCCCTCGAATTCGCAGGTGAAAATCGCGAAGCGGCCATCGATGGAGAAGTCGGCGTGGTTGATCCCGCGGCACCCTGGCGTGGGCAGCGAGCTTTGCAGCACCATCGTGTGTGGGTCACGGAAGTCGAGCCGCTCTAACGCCTCGGCTACGATGATCGCCGAGCGGCCATCGGGAGTGAAGTACATGTTGTAAGGGTCATCCACCGCGATGGACTCCCCGGGTTTGCCTGTGGTTGGGTCAATTGGGGTCAAACTCCCGTCGGTGCGCCCCTCGGCGTTGTTGGTTACCCAGAGTGTTTTCAGGTCCCATGAGGGGATGACGTGCTGGGGATGGATGCCTACGGGAAAACGATCGACCACCTTGAGCGTGGCCGGGTCAATGACACTAACGTTATTAGACCGCCGGTTGGGCACATAGATCCGGGCCAGTGCATTCGCAACCGCAGGGCTGAGTATCCCAGCCTTAGTCTCACTGTAAAGATTGTTCGGGTCGACCACGGGCGGCATCCCCGGTACTGTTTGGACAGTACGCACCGGTGTGGTCGCTTCCTGCTGTGCCTGAGCGGCAGTCGGCGAAAGGGATAGCGCAACTCCGATAACTGCATCCAAGGTGATGTGACGAATTGTGCGAGTTTTGTGCACGACAACCTCCGGCAATGGAGCATTCATCAAGTGCTGAAAAAGTTGCCTGAAATAACCAACACGATCTAGAAGGTACCTAAATTAATCTGCGCCGTAAAGCCGTTTCCAACATTCTGAGGTTGAGCCGGTCCTCAAATAGGTCGGCTAGGGAGGACCGTTTAGCCTCCAGCTCCTCAATGAAAGGAATCTCGCCTAGGCAAGGAACCGCGGTGAGTGAGAGTAAAGCTTCGGTATTAGTTTCTGCCGCAAGCGAGGGCTGGATCTCGAAGTGATTCAGAACATAGCCAAGGACGCGTATCTCCCGGCAGGAGGCGTGTTCCAATGTTAAAATGAGGTGGTTAATCACGCCGAGGCGATTTGCGGCTACGACCAGAAGCGGGAGCTTCAAAAGCTTCGCCAAGTCGGCGTAAGTATAACTCGGCACAATCGGCACGAGCAGACCGCCGGCGCCTTCGACCAAGGTAATGTCGTGCTTTTCACTGATTTCACCGTAGAGAGTTTGGATGTAGGAAATATCGATTTTTACCCCCGCTCTCTCTGCAGCCACGCTGGGGGCGAGCGGCTCGGACAAACGGTAAGGACAAATCCTCTCTAACGGCTCCTCACAGCCGGAGGCCTCCTTGAGATAAAAGGCATCTTGTGGAAAAGGCTTGCCGTCTTTCTCCGCGCAGCCGGTCTCAGCCGGCTTCATAACGCCGACTTTATAGCCCGACTCCCTCAGCAGAGTCGCTAGACCACAAGCGACCAGCGTCTTCCCAACTCCGGTATCCGTGCCTGTAACGAAAATTCCTTTGCCCATTAGAATCTCGGATCAACCTCCCTTAGCCCCATTGCTGTCAGAATGACACCCACTCCCCCACATCAACTTCCCGTCACAGCCTTGATCGATTCGCACGTAACATCGAGCAGCGTTTTAAGTTCGTTCTCATGAATCGTCAGCGGCGGCATTAAAATGATCACGTCTCCCAAAGGCCGAATCATTACGCCCCGCTTTCTCGCTTCCAGGATGACCTTGTGGCCTATCCTTTTCGCCGGGGGGTAATTTTTTTGACCTTGTTTTTCCTCGACCAGCTCGATCCCTACCATAAAACCCCACTGGCGGACATCACTCACATGCGAAAGAGAAAGGATCTCCTCTTCCAGTCTACGCCTTAGATAATCGATCTTGGGCTGCATCTGGTCTATAATCTTTTCTTTTGTAAACAGATTCAAACTCGCCAACGCCACGGCACAGCCCAGAGGATTGCCGGTATAGGTGTGGCCGTGAAAGAAGGTTTTGAATTCGTCGTATTTTCCCAGAAAGGCGGTAAAGATTTCTTCCGTAGCCAGTGTCGCTGCCAGCGGAAGATAGCCGCCGGTGATCCCCTTTGCCAGGCAAAGAATATCGGGCGTGATGCCCGCGTGATCGCAGGCGAACATCTTGCCTGTGCGGCCAAAGCCGGTCGCAACCTCATCCAGGATGAAGAGACTGCGATTCTTACGGCAGATCTCCCTCAGTGCCCGAACATATCCCACGGGCTGATTCCACATGCCGGCAGCACCCTGCATCAGAGGCTCCATAACAAACGACGCAAGGGAATTTTTCTGTTCCGTCAGCTTTTCCTCCGCCTCCCGAACAGCAGCTTCGAGGGCCTCCTTTTCATTCATCTGCTTGAAGTAACGAAAAACATGCGGAGGGGTCAGGCGTAGGACGGGAAAAAGCAGACTGCGATAAAAGCGGTGAAAAGTCTCCGAGTAACCCATGCTCATGGAGCCTACGGTATCGCCATGATAGGACTCCGCCAGAGATGCGATCTTGGATCGCTGTCCTTCCCCTTTGAGCTGCCAGTCCTGCACCGCCATTTTGAGCGCTATAAACACTGCCGTGGCGCCCTAAACGGAAAAAAAAAAACGCTGAAGTCCTCGCGGCGCTATCTCGACCAGCCTCTGCGCCAATTCGATGCCGGGCACGTGGCTACGACCCCGAAAAGTCGAATGGGCGATGCGATCTAATTGGCCTTTTAAGGCCTCGTCCAGCTCCTTTGTTCGGTGGCCATGAACATTACACCATAGCGACGAGACTCCATCCA
>JAUXIP010000300.1 GCA_030620935.1 Deltaproteobacteria bacterium
AGTGCCGCTTGGGATGCTGACAGCCTCGTAGTCCCTAACAAAACTGATCTTATCGAACTGTGCGAACTCTCCCGTCTCGCTCATGAGGTTTTCCTTTCGTCTACGGAATCAATAGGACCTTACCCGTGGTCTTGAAGTGCTCATGCAGGCGACCAAGGTGTTTAAATAAGCAACGATCTATATCGCCAACTCACTGCTTTGTCTAATTTAACCGCTCAAGACGCATTTAAATAGCTCTTTAATTACGTCCTGGCGGTCTGACACCGAGTAAAGCCAAGTCCCCCCTCCTTTCTCTTCCTTCCTGTTTGGTGCAGAATAAAAGGTCTTCGAGAGCAAGGGAGCCCAAGATGAAGAGCTACCGCAAAGAACTCTGGTTCGACACATCCACCCGTGTCGCCTTTATCAACATCACGCCTGACGTCGAGGCATGTGTGCGCGAGAGCGCGATCCGAGAAGGGCTGGTGCTGGTCAATTCCATGCACATCACCTCCTCGGTGTTCATCAACGACGACGAGCCGGGCCTCCACCAGGATTTCACCCGGTGGCTGGAGAAACTCGCGCCCCACGAGCCCATCAAGCAGTATCGGCACAACGATACCGGTGAGGACAACGCCGATGGGCACATCAAGCGACAGGTCATGGGGCGAGAGGTGGTCGTCGCCGTCACCGATGGCAGGCTCGACTTCGGCCCGTGGGAACAGATCTTCTACGGGGAGTTTGATGGCCGAAGGCGCAAGAGGGTGCTGGTGAAGATCATCGGCAAGTAGGGAGCGTAATGCTTTTTCCAAGTCTGCAAGTTTCCCTGAGGTGGACATCGACAATCTTTACCCTGCTGATGCTTCTATGCAATCGTGCTTGGGGTGAAGCCAATCCTATCTTCAAGGGCCTTTCCAGCAAGATTGAATCCCGGCGTTTTGTCTTCTATTCCAATCTTCCCCGTGGAAAGCTGCGGAGGTATGTGGAATTTTCCAATTTATTCCTCGACGTAGTGGATCGCGACTTCGTAAGGCTGCGCAATTTGAGAAGGATGGACGCGGTGGTCCTGTCGGATCGAAGCCGCATGCAGCGATTTTTAGCCCAGAGACTACGTCGGAATGAACCGCCGCTTTTCGGAATCTACATTGCGGAGCATCATCTCTTTGTAACCTACGACGGTTCGGGGCTCGGGACTTTCTCACATGAAATCATGCATCCGGTGATGGAGCGCGAGCTGCCGCGTGCACCTTCATGGGCATGGGAAGGGGTGCCAACATTTTTCGAGAAATTCTATGGATACAAAGAGGGCAATCGCCTGTATCTCAAGTGGGGATATCAAAACCCCTGGAGAATCCAAGCCCTGGGAGAGCGGCTGTTGGGATTAAGGCTCGCCCAGGTGATCCACGAGTCAACGAACCAATCTGAGCTAAGACTTGTTTCGGTCTTTTTATACAAGCGCGGAAAGTTGAAATCCTTTCTCGACTTGGTCGCAAGAGGAAATCGGAAAGGTTACGGGACCTACGTGGAAGCGGCACTCGGCAGGAGGCCGCCGGAATTGGAGGGTGAGTGGCGGAAGTATTTGTCGGACGTTTATGCCAGGCGAGCGCAAATTTATCGACTTCCCACCAGTCGCTATTTTCCTTCCAAGCAGAAGTTTCTAGTTTTTGAGCGCCAGATAGGCCTTCCGTAAGACTGGACTAATCGGGAGTCCCTTCTAGGATGGAAACTTGCACATTTGCTCAATTGCGCAAATCCGCAACTAACGTTAAACGTGTGGCGGAAAAATGCTTAGCCGTCTTTTCGCGGAGAGACGCCAGCAACGGCGACACTGGCGGGCGCCGAAAACTTTGTGGCTGCCGCACGCCGGGCAACGATAGACTCGGGGATTTTTCCTGCTCTTCTCTACTAACTTGAGCGGGCTCAGAGCCAGCCGCAATTCGCGCACCTCCTCTTCGCTCGCACGCTCGAGGCACTGGCGACCGCGCCGCAGCCAAGGCCAGAAAAACGGACTATTCTCGGGCTTCGTGCTCTTTATGATCCTGTACTGCCTGAGGCTTCCGCACCCGAGCTGTTTCTGCAGCTCAGCGCACTTCATGATGGCCATACCGCTCATCTTCATGGGGCACCAGACCATTCCGGGTGGATAGTTCCACTCGTCCGCCGCAAACCGGTTTACGGAAGCCCGGCTCTCCCCCAGTTCCGCTTTTCTCGCTGTCTCGGGCATTTTTTGAAAGACCCCGCTTTGTCTCCTTCAATATCCGGAAAACCGTTGAAAGTGCAAGGGGTAAATACTTTTTCCCCCATTTCGAAATATGTAAAGACGATACTATTGCCCGGAGGGGCTCTTGAGGGCGGCCAATTACGTCGCTAAAAAAAGCAAAAAACTGCCGCAGTTGATTTGTCTACTTGTGTGCCCTATAGTCGCATTTTACCTACTCACCCATTTTATCAAAGAGGGTAGTCTCCACAGACGTTAGGCATCCATGAAAGTTCTTGTCGTCGGCAGCGGTGGACGGGAGCATGCGCTGGTGTGGAAGATCAGCCAAAGCCCGCGCGTGGAGAAAATCTTTTGTGCGCCGGGGAACGGGGGCATAGGCGAGATAGCGGAGCTGGTTCCTATCGGAGCCGAAGATATCCAGGGGCTTGCTGACTTTGCCGAAAAAGAGAAGATAGATCTCACCGTCGTAGGCCCTGAAATTCCATTGACTCTTGGTATCACGGATATTTTTCGGGACAGAGGGCTAAAGGTATTTGGTCCCGACCGTGCAGGAGCGCAATTGGAAGGGAGCAAGGCATTTACCAAAGATATCTTGAAAGAGAATGGTATCCCCACAGCTTCCTTTGCTGTCTTTTCCGACGCGGCTTCGGCCAAGAAATATCTTGCCGGACAGCAGCCGCCATATGTAGTTAAGGCCGACGGTTTGGCTGCGGGAAAAGGAGTGGTCATTTGTGGCAGCCGGGTGGAGGCGGAGGCTGCCATCGACGATATCCTTGTGCGAAAGGTCTTCGGCCAGGGAGGCGAAAGAATCGTCATCGAGGAGTTTTTGCAGGGTGAAGAGGTGTCGTTTATGGCGCTGACAGACGGGGAGCACATTCTCCCGCTTGCTTCCTCGCAGGATCACAAGCGTGTCTATGACGGTGACCGTGGTCCCAATACGGGTGGCATGGGTGCCTACTCGCCGGCGTCGGTGGTGAACGCTGAGCTTCACCGCCGCATTCTGGATGACATCCTCTCGCCGTTACTGAGAGGTTTGAAGAAAAACGGAGTTCTCTATCGAGGCGTTCTTTACGCCGGTCTTATGATCAACGAGGATGGTCCGAAGGTTTTGGAGTTCAATGCAAGATTCGGCGATCCTGAATGCCAGCCGGTGGTGATGAGGTTAAAAAGCGACCTTGTGCCTCTATTGGAAGCTACCGTGGAGAGAAGGCTGGACCGAGTAGAACCGGAATGGTATGAAGAATCATCCGTCTGCGTGGTCCTCTGTTCTCAGGGTTATCCCGGCTCTTACGAGAAGGGAAAAGAGATCCGAGGACTGGAAAAGCTGCAAGACTGGAAGCAAGGGGCTGTTTTCCACGCCGGCACGGTCAAGAAGGATGGTCGGTGGTTGACGTCTGGAGGCCGGGTTCTTGGCGTGACCGCCCTGGGAGCCGGCGTTAAAGAAGCGACGCGAGAGGTCTATCGGGCTGTCGGCAAAATAGAATGGGAGGGGATGCACTACCGTAAGGACATCGCGCATCGGGCTTTAAAGGGGATGAAAGGGGAAGGATGAAGAAAAAGTCTGAGCCTAAGGTGGGAATTCTTATGGGCAGCGACTCGGACCTGGAAGTCATGCGCGAAGCCCAAAAGCGCCTCGAATCTTTTGACATCTCTTATGAAACTCGCATACTTTCCGCTCATCGCACGCCGATGAAGACCCTGGAGTACGCGCAGTCCGCGGCCAAGCGGGGGATCGAGGTGCTTATCGTGG
>JAUXIP010000314.1 GCA_030620935.1 Deltaproteobacteria bacterium
AAGAAAAGGGCCATGGCAAAAAGGAGGGCGGTGACCACTGTGGTAAACCCTGTTCGTCCGCCGGCTTCCACCCCCGTTGCTGATTCAATATAAGCGCCAGCCGTCGTGGTGCCTACCAGGGCAGCAAAAATGGTAGATAGGGCGTCCGCCATCATGGGCCGTTCGATCTGGTGGAGATTGCCGTCCTTATCCAGGAAACCGGCACGCGAGGAAAGGCCTATCAGGGTGCCCATGGTATCGAGAAAATCCAAGATAAAGATGGTGAGCACTACGGCAAAGAAACCCCAGGTTAGGGCACCGAGGATATCCAACTGAAACATGATGGGAGCAGGGTTGGGCGGGAGGCTGACCCAGGTATTCGGGGGAGCCGCCACTCCCACCAGAAAAGAGAGAAACGCTGTGCAAAGAATACCAAGAAGAATGGCACCGGGTATGCGTCGGATCATCAGAACAGAAATCAGAAGAAAACCAAAGATCGCCGTGAGAACATTGCCAGAGATGAGATTGCCGATCTTTACAGGCGCCCCCGGGCTACCTAGTACGACGATGCCGGTGGTATTCAAGCCGATGAAGGTGAGGAAGAGCCCGATGCCAACGGCAAAGCTGTATCGTAACCCTGGTGGCACCGACCCCATCAACCACTGCCGCACCTTAAGCACCGTCAACAGCACGAACAAGACGCCACCGATAAAAACGGCTCCCAGGGCCGTCTGCCAACTATAACCTAGGACCTTCACCACGGTGAAGGCAATAAAGGCGTTTTCTCCCATGTACGGAGCAATGGCGAAGGGCCTCTTGGCATAGAGACCCATGAGCAACGTGCCGAATAGGGCCGTGAGAATCGTTGCGACCATGGAAGGCTCGAAGGGGATACCTGCCGTCTTCAAAATGGCCGGGTTGACCACGATGATGTACGACATGGTCATAAACGTAGTAATCCCGGCTATGATCTCGCGCCGGAAATTGGTTTGATGGACCTCAAAACCAAAGTATTTGCGGATGCTGTCCAACATTGAAAGGAACTCCAGGTCGACAAAGATTAGACGATGCACCAACTCAGTGTCAATAAAAAGGGAGCCGTTTTATGTTCGTTGGAGGATGGGGGCTTATTTTGTACGTGTCTTACAAACTAGTCATTTCTCCAGACGCTTCTTAACCGACGAAATTCCATTTCTTATCCTTTGATGAATACTATCCCTAAGCCATAATCTCTTGCGATAAAAGTAAAAATTCGGCTTTTGTTATTTATGTTTAAATAATCCTTTGTAGGACAGTGGAATTATAGTAAAATTTACGAATAAGGGACTAATTTATACTTAATTATAGTTAAATAATAAGGAGTTTCAAATCGGGGTAAATGAGCTTGAACGTTAGGAATACTATGGAATTTGTCCGATAATCCTGTGCACGGGGATTAGTGAGATTAGATGTCTAAACGAATCAAAAAGGCAAAACAACCAAAGGATAGCGCCAGCACCAACGGAAAGAGGGAGACTGTCTCCGCGGTCGAGATGGGAGCTCGTCAGCAGGAGATTTCTGTTTCCGAATTCTTTACCAAGAACCGGCATCTGCTGGGATTCGACAACCCTAGAAAGGCTCTGCTCACCTGCGTAAAGGA
Organism: Deltaproteobacteria bacterium; assembly: GCA_030620935.1. The sequence goes on from JAUXIP010000314.1 coordinate 1,619, forward strand.
AGCCGTTGATAACGCGCTTGACGCATGTGAGGAAGCGGGGATCCTCCCTGAAGTGGTCGTCAAGCTGGAGGTGGCTTCAAACGGGGGGCCTCCACCCCCTCCGAGCCAGGCGAGCCGCTTCCGAATAACAGTGATCGACTACGGCCCCGGCATCGTTCGCCAACAGATCCCGCGGATATTCGCGAAACTTCTCTACGGGTCCAAATTCCATCGGCTGCGCATGAGCCGGGGACAGCAGGGAATCGGGATATCAGCAGCCGGCATGTACGGACAACTGACAACGGGCAAACCCGTACAGATAATCTCCCGCACTAGTCCAAAGACACCCGCCCATTACTTCGAGGTCCAGATCGATACAAAAAAGAACGAGCCCTTGATTCTTGAGAAAAAACAGATCAACTGGGAGAACCGCAGTGGAACCCAGGTGACTCTCGAACTCGAGGGCCGCTACCAGAAGGGGCGGGCCTCCGTGGACGAGTATATCGAGCAGACCTCCATCGCCAATCCTCACGTAAAGCTCGTCTACCTCAATCCGGAGGGAGAGACCAAGGAATATCCCCGGACCATTCACGAGCTGCCCCCTCAGCCACGTGAGATCAAGCCCCACCCCTACGGCATCGAGTTCGGGATGCTGCTCAAGATGCTACAGGACACTAAGAGCCACTGGCTCTCTGGGTTCCTTGCCAGCGATTTCAGCCGCGTGTCTTCCAAGCTCGCTGAAGAGATCTGTAAGGCCGCGAAGATCTCGCCCCACACGCGTCCCCGGGACATCCATGGAGACACTGCCGAGACGCTCTATAAGACCATTCAGTCCGTCAAGATCATGGCACCACCGAGCAACTGCATCTCGCCCATCGGCGAAAAGGCGATCCTCTATGGCCTGTATAAGCAAATCACCGGGGATTTTTATACTGCGGTAAGCCGGCCGCCGGCTGTCTACCGCGGCAATCCCTTCGTGATCGAAGCGGGGTTGGCCTACGGCAAGGGACCGGAAGAGGCTGCGAAGAACCAGGATCATATGAAGAGGCCTCTTGCCGAAGGGGAGAATCAAAAAAACGACAATCAGCTAGCCCGTGTCATCCGCTACGCCAACCGCGTACCGCTACTCTATCAGCAGTCATCCTGCTCAACCTTCAAGTCTACGCTAGAGACCGCTTGGCGCAATTATGGTGTTCCGCAGTCCAAAGGCGCGCTCCCATCAGGCCCCTTGGTGATTTTTGTTCACATGGCCTCGGTCTGGGTTCCGTTTACAAGCGAATCCAAAGAAGCGATCGCCGACTACGACGAGATCCGAAAGGAAATTAAACTAGCCCTGCAAGAATGCGGCCGGCGGCTTGGGACCTTTCTCAGACGAAGGGAGCAGGCCAAGAGCGAGTTCCGTCGGCGCAATATATTTGAACTTTACATCGAGGAAGTGGTGGAGGCTTGCAACCACCTCAAAGGTGGAAAGTTGCCAACAGAAAAACTCAAGCTGCAGCTTCAAAGGATCGCCATGAAGAGGACCGGCGGTGAGAAGACAGACGAGCTACTCGGAAACAACGGCAGTGGCCCGGAAGGCCTTCCTTCTTCGATCATCGTAACCCCAGAGGGAACTGAAGGAGAGGTCCCGGCACCGAGCAACAATGGGCAAGATGAAGTAGCATTTTCGGAAGGAACTTCCGAAGAAAAGGAGCAATCCGCCGAGCCGGCGCAGCTGAAAGCGAAAGAGAAGTCGATGGCGAAGAAGAGTAAAGCGGCAGGGACCAAGACGTCTACGGGCGAGAAGAAGGCGGTCCAACGCACCGGAAAAGCCAAGAAGAGCGCTAAGCGCAGAAAGAGATAGGAAGAACCATGGCGCAAAAAAAACCCAAGAACAACGGCGCGGTCGAGAAGAAACTCGTCGGAGTGGCCGACGTGGTCATCACGGCTGCTGAACGGAGCAAGGACCCCACTCTTTCGATCCCCGTACGCTCCCTTTCCAACGTCAAGTTTAACGAGAAAAAAGGCATCATCGAGATGGGTAAGAACAAGCAGGCCCGTTCGTTTTTCAACGTAGGGATGGCCAAGAAGTTCATGCAGACGATACTCGTGGCAGATGCCCTCTCGGAGCTCCAGCGATCGAACCTCACGACCTCTCTAAGGGAGATCTACTACCGAACAAAACACACGATCAAGGACTCGCACGAAAACACCTTCGACAGCCAAAATGAATCAGACCCGGTTATCGA
>JAUXIP010000215.1 GCA_030620935.1 Deltaproteobacteria bacterium
AAAGCGTAGGCCCGCAAAAAAAGGGCTAGGGATTTGGCTTGAAGAACTAACCAAAGATATTTGAAATTTTAGGATGCATAAAATATCGGAAAAACTGTATCTCACGCAAAGCCACAAAGGGCGCCAAGATTCGGAAAAATTAGTAAGAATATTTCTTTGCGTGCATAGCGTCCCTTCGGCTTTGCTCAGGACAGGCTTGGCGCGATGATATTTTTTGTTGCTACGGTTCCGAGCATAGAGTGTTAGAGATAAATTCTCACTTTAAGTGCGTAAGAATCTAACAATAAATGTTGGCTTGGGACCCGAAGCCTGACACAGAGAATTTCGAATAAGGGTGACGATCTATAGGTCCGTGCTGCTTCCATGCAGAGCTGGGCAGGATATCAGACCTCGTGGCAGGCAACTGTATGCAAATTTTTCTTCAACTCTAGCGGAGGTTCAACGGTTTTACATCGCTCCACTCGAATCGGGCAACGCGGCTCCAAGCGGCAACCCGGTGTATGGTTGATAGGCAAAGAAACTTCCCCTTTCAATTGCCCTCGCCGTTCTTCCGCAAAAGGGTTCGGCGTGGGATTGGAGGCGATCAATCCTTTCGTGTAGGGGTGGAGGGGTGACTTGAATATTTCTTCCGCCGGGGCCACCTCCATCAATTTCCCGGCGTACATGACTCCTACGGTATCGGCGATATACTCCACGACATTTAAATCGTGAGAGATAAAAAGCATGGTAAGCTTTAGCTCTCGTTGGAGTTTTTTGAATAGATTGAGCACCTGAGCCTGTACCGACACGTCTAGGGCGGAAACCGGCTCGTCGGCAATGATCAACCTGGGACGCGCCGCCAAAGCCCTGGCGACACCGATACGCTGACGCTGACCGCCACTGAATTCATGGGGGTAGCGGTAAAGGTGGTCCGCCTGGAGTCCGACCAGTTCCAGCAGTTCGGCGACTTGATCCGCCCTCCTTTGTCCTTTGACGCCGTAGTATAGAGTCAAGGGGCGTCCTACGGTTTCAATGACTTTCATCCTGGGATTCAGGGAAGCGAAGGGATCCTGGAAGACCATCTGGATGTTTCTCCTCAGCTCCCGAAGCTCCCGCTTGGGTAGCGTCAGGATTTCTTTTCCGTCAAAGTAGACCTCGCCTTCCGTAGCCGGGACCAGGCGGGTAATAAGGCGTGCGGTCGTGGACTTTCCACAGCCTGACTCTCCCACGAGGCCAAATACTTTTCCTTCCGGCAAGGATAGATTGATGTGATCGACCGCTTTCAGGAGCATGGTTCCTTGCAGCAGGCGAGATACCACTCCCTTGTTTAAATCGAAGTATTTGGTCAGTCCCTTGACTTCTAGGATATTCATGGTCGATCGTCGTCCAAATCAAGTTATATCGAACACGGGGTTTGAACCCCTGTGTTCGACCAAAAGGGGTGAGCTGCCGTTTCTCCCCTTTGGATACCCCATCGGTCCTTCGACTATGCTCAGGATGGTGAGCTTGTCGAACCACTTTGTGCCCGCCTCAAGAGGCGGGGTTTACATTAAATCTAATGTCATTCTCATTTACCCGGAAAGTAGCAGGCCGCCAGATTTTCCCCTGATTTTTTCTCGAGGCGAGGTTCGTCCGCCTTGCAGATCTCCTTCGCCTTGAAGCAGCGAGGGTGAAACTTGCAACCCGACGGAGGCTCAAGAAGATTGCACACGACTCCGGGAATCGTCTCAAGCGCCTTATGGCGCAGTTCCGGTCTGGGGATCGCATTGAGGAGACCTATCGTGTAGGGATGCTGGGGGTTCGTAAACAGTGATTTTTTATCTGCCAGTTCTACTAATGAGCCCGCATACATCACCCCGATTCTATCACACAGGCGAGCGACGACTCCCAGATTGTGGGAGATAAAGATCAAGGCCATCCCCACTTTTTCCTGAAGTTCTTGGAGAAGGTCGATGATCTGGGCTTGAATGGTGACATCCAGTGCGGTGGTGGGTTCATCGGCAATGAGGAGCTTGGGCTGGCAGGCAAGCGCCATCGCAATCATTACCCGCTGTCTCATGCCGCCGCTCAGTTCGTAGGGATAGCGTTTCATCGTGGACCTGGGTAACGGCACTTGAACCAAGTTTAAAATATGAGCCGTATAGTCCCTGGCTACACTTTTGGAATGACCGAGATGGGTGCGGTAACACTCGGCGATCTGTTCGCCAATAGTAAAGGACGGATTCAGAGATGTCATCGGCTCCTGGAAAATCATGGAGATCTCATTCCCTCGTATCCTCTGCATGGCGCGTGGACTTTTATTTAAGAGATTCTCTCCCTCAAAGAGAATCTCACCCGCGACGATTTCACCCGGAGGCGAAGGTACGAGGCGGAGGATTGAAAGTGCGGTGATACTTTTCCCGCAGCCGGTCTCGCCGACAATGCCGAGAGTTTCGTCCTTTTGGATGTTGAATGAGAGATCGTTGATGGCCAAAAGGATACCCCGCTTTAGGTGGAATTGAACCCTGAGGCCTTTAACTTCAAGCAGAGGCTGCCCGCCGTTCTTAACGCTCATATTGTCTCGGATCGAAGACGTCCCTGAGACCGTCCCCAAATAGGTTGAACCCCAGTATCATCAAGGAGATGGTCAACCCGGGGAAGAAGGCGGCCCATGGCTGTATTTCGAGATATGGGGTCACCTCTTTTAGCATCAACCCCCAACTCGGCGTGGGAGGTGGAAAACCTAAGCCAAGAAAGCTGAGAGAAGATTCGGTCAGAATGGCGTGGGCGAAATCGAGGCTTAGGCGAATCAGGAGAGGGGCAGCACAGTTAGGCAGGATCTGCGAAAACAAAATTCGGGCATCCGATTCGCCGGTCATCCGAGCCGCTTCAACGTATTCCTTTTCCTTTTGTGAGAGGACGGCGGCGCGGACAATTCTGGCATAGGAGGGGATGGAGCTGACCCCAATGGCAATGTAAAGGGAGAAAAGTCCTCCTCCCAGGGAAGCCACAAGCGCTATGGCCAGCAGACGGCCGGGAAAGGCCAAAATGGCATCTATGATTCTCATCAGGACCGCGTCGATCCAGCGGCCATAGTAACCCCCGAGGGCCCCGATCGGAATTCCTAAAAGGGCCCCCAGCAGGACTGCCCCGATGGCCACCTGAAACGCGGAGCGAGCACCGAACACCATGCGGCTGTATGTATCGCGTCCAAGGAAATCGGTTCCCAGCCAGTGTGCGCGGCTCGGTGACTGCATGCGCTCGGCGATGTTAATTTCGTTCGGATCGTGGGTGGCGATAAGAGGCGCAAAGAGTGCCGCAGAGATGCCCACGCAGATGATCATGCCCCCCAGAAGGGCAAGGCGATTGCGGGCAATGACCTTGAACGCTTCAGCGAGATGCGAAACCAGCTCACCGAGTCTGTCGGACGTAGTCCAATAACGTGAAGGTAGAGATGCGGATTTCATTTTCTTTTGGCTTACTCCAACTGGATCCGAGGATCCAGCCACTTGTAGAGAATGTCGACGAACAGGTTAATCGCCACATAGGTTAAAGCTATAATAAGGACCGAACCCTGTATGATCGGATAGTCGCGGGAATAGATCCCTTCCAGAAGAAGGCTCGCAACACCCGGCCAGGAAAAAACCGTTTCAACGATGGTGGACCCGCCAAGCAGGCGAGCTATATCCAGACCAAGAACCGTCACCACCGCGATGAGAGAGTTTTTTGCCGCATGCTTGACCGTTACCATACGAGGCGGGAGTCCCTTGGCCCGAGCCGTGCGCACGTAGTCTTGCTTCAGCTGCTCGAGCATTTCGGCTCTCATGTAGCGGGTCACTGAGGCCGCCATCGATGTTCCCAGTACAATCGCTGGTAAGGATACATGCTGTAGGAACTTGAGGGGGTTTTCTATGGGGCTCGCATAACCGATGGAGGGGAGCCATCCCAGCTTCAGGCTAAAGAGTAGAATGAGCATCAGGGCGAGCCAAAAGTTGGGTATGGCGTTGCCCCACATGGCATAGCCCATGGCCGTATAGTCCACGACGGTGTTTTGCCGAACCGCAGCAAACATCCCGGCAGGGATCGAGATCAGTACGCCCATGAGGAACGCCGTGAACGCCAGATATAACGTGGCCGGGTATCGCTCGAGCAGAATGTCCATCACCGGAAGCTGCGACTGGAGGGAGAGGCCCAGATCCCCATTAAAGAGCCTGTTGAGCCACCTCACGTATTGGATATAAATGGGTTGGTCAAGGCCCAACTGCTTTTGAAGTGAGAGATATTGCTCCTCGCTATAGGCGAACGAGCCCTCCTCCGCATCGACCCCAAGCATCACCAGGACCGGATCGCCGGGTATCAGATGGACAATGAAAAAGACAAAGAGACTGACCAGGAACAGGACCGGAATCAGCTGGAGCAATCGGTGGATGACGTAGCGGGCTAGCATAGCAACCCGGAGTGCCTTTCCCGTTACCTATCGAGCCAAGTATGGTTTAAACCACCGGCCCACCACTGGAATGCGCCGTTATAAGTGGTCGTAAATCCCTTGACGTCGTCACGGAAGGTGAAAAATCGCGCTGTAAACCCGATGGGTAAAATTGGAATGTCTCTACTAAGTATCGTAACGACCTCCTTAAATAGTGCTTTCCTCTTATCCGGCAGCACTTCCGTCTCTGCTTTGGAGAAGAGTCTTTCAAACTGCTTGTTGCAGTATCCGGTCTCGTTGGCCCGCCGTTTTCTAAGATCCTTTTCAC
>JAUXIP010000146.1 GCA_030620935.1 Deltaproteobacteria bacterium
GGACAATAAACAGGCCGGCTATAACGAAGTCGGCGAAATCGTAATAAAGAGCCGGTATCTTTCTCCCGGGTACTGGCGTGACCCAGACCGCACCCAAGCGACATTTGTGCCGGTTCCGGAGGGAGGCAACGAGCGAATGTACAGAACGGGCGACCTAGGCCGCAGGCGTCCGGATGTGTCTTACGAACACCTCGGGCGAAAAGATTTTCAGGTAAAAATCAGAGGCTTCAGAGTCGAAATCGCAGAAATCGAGACAGCACTTCTAGGACATCCCAACATCAGGGAGAGTGCTGTTGTAGCCCAGAAAAATCAGTCCGGGGATGGGAATAGACGCCTGGTAGGCTATTTCGTCTCGGCCAACCAACCAGCACCCACCGTAAGCGAGTTGCGGGGCTTCTTGAAAGAGAAGCTCCCCGACTACATGATTCCTTCGGCATTCGTGACGCTGGATGCGCTTCCCCTTACTCCTACAGGAAAAGTTAACCGACGGGCGCTACCTCTTCCGAGCAGGTCTAGACCCAAACTAGATACTCCGTTCGTTGCACCCACGACCCCGGTAGAAGAGGAATTGACAAAGATCTGGGCTCAAATCCTATCTCTCGATCAAGTGGGCATCCTCGACAATTTCTTCGAGTTAGGGGGCGACTCCCTGCTGGCCACCCAGGTCATCTCCCGCGTGCATGAGGCCTTACAGGTAGAGTTACCCTTGCGTAGCATCTTTGAGACTCCAACAATTGCCGAACTAGCTGCGCAAATCGCACAGGCCGAAGCAAAAAAGGTTGCTCCGGAAGACATGGCAGACATATTAGCCGACCTGGAATCGCTCTCGGATGAAGAAGCAGAGCGCTTGCTTGCCCGGGAAAGCTCCAAAGAGATCTGAGGTATTCTCGTCTGTCCTTAACAATACCCAGAAAGCTCGCCAGGGGTAAGGACGTCAGCTAAGAGTGCTCGATAATCAAGAGGTCACGATGAATACGGAAGAAAAGGAAGACAGCACCATTTATAAATTAGTCCTCAATCACGAGGAGCAGTACTCCATCTGGCCGGCGGACAAGGACAACCCCCTTGGCTGGAGGGACGCCGGGAAGAGCGGGAGCAAGGCTGAATGCCTGGATTATATATATCAAGGAGGTCTGGACGGATATGAGACCGCTGAGTTTGAGAATGAAAATGGAAGATAGTGCGCGCGAACAGTAAGCACGCAGAGAACTACATCAACGGAGTTTCGAATACGGGATGGGTGAGTACCCTAGATGGAAATAATGGATAGGCTTTGTGCTTCGATTCAGTGACCTAGCGGTACCCAAAGAGAGGTCAACCGATGCCGACCATTGACGCGGATGCCCACGTCGTAGAGACCGAGCGCACGTGGGAGTACATCGAGGAATTGGATCGCAAATTCAAGCCGCTTGCGCTTACGTCGAACGGCAAGCGTTACTGGCTGATCGATGGAAGGAGAATAAGGAGAGCCGGCAACATCGGTGAGGATACGTCTGAAGCATCCAGGGAGATGAAAGATATTGAGGCCAGACTGAGACACATGGATTCATTGGGAGTGGACGTCCAGGTGCTCTATCCGTCGCTCTTCTTAATCCCTCTTACGGAGCGCCCAAGGGTCGAGCGGGTGCTGACAAGGAGCTACAACCGCTGGCTGGCGGAAATCTGGACAAAAGGCGAAAAGCGCCTACGATGGGCAGCCGTGATCCCGACAATGAACATGGAATACGCTCTGTCGGAAGCCAGATTCGCCAAAGATAACGGCGCTTGTGCCTTGTATTTGCGCGCGGGGCCGCATGGCACACCGGGCAAGAGGTTAGGAAAATTTCTTCCCCGCGCGCGTTTAATGACCGGAGCCTTGAACCGTCTTGGCGTCAAAATCCAGATCACACTCGATAGACATTTGAGCGACCCGTACTTCTATCCGCTGTTTGAAGAAGCGAGCCGCCTGGACCTGCCCATATGCATTCATGCCTCTACCGGAAGCTATATGTGGAAAGAGGTCTTTGAAAAAGAGTCCGGGTTTTCCAACTTCAAGCTTCCGGTCATTTCCACCTTTCATACGCTCGCCTATCATGAGATTCCCAAGCGGTTTCCAAAACTGAGAATCGGTTTCATCGAGGTCGGCGCTCAATGGGTACCGTATGTTCTTCACGACCTGGCGAAACGCTTTCAGAGAAACGGCAAGAGTCTGGGAAATCATTTCATGCGCGAGAACAGGCTCTACGTAGCCTGCCAGACGGATGACGATCTGGCTTATCTTCTCCGCTACACTGGAGAAGACAATATGGTTATCGGGTCGGATTATGGCCATGGGGACACCGCAACCGATATCGACGCGTTGCGGAAGTTACAGTCGGCGGGCGAGATCGGTGCGGAGGCGGTAGGGAAAATCCTCTGCCAAAATCCGAGCGGCCTTTATAATCTCTGATTTACTGTCATGCCGGAGCGGAAGCCAGGTTCGTCGAAAAACAGGGGAGCTATCGGAATCATGGAATCCATTCATCCGCAGCAGCTTATTCGGGCAAAGTGCTTCCATCCGAGCGGCGCGGTGAGCGAGTTTACGCGGGAAGAAGTCGAGCGCTCGGTCCACGCCCGCTTCGAGAAGATGGTAGACCAATTCCCCGACCGGCTCGCGGTCAAGAGGGGGAATCAGGCCGTAACTTACGCCGAGCTGAACGCGATGGCCAATCGTACGGCCCACGCGATTCTGGCGCGCCAAAGCGGCGAGGCGGAAGCCGTGGGGCTATGGCTCGAGAACGGTGCGGCTCTGGCGGCCGCGATGCTCGGAGTCTTGAAGGCGGGAAAATTTTTCGTGACTCTGGATCCTTTGTTCCCGAAGACCAGGATCGCGACCGTACTGGAGGATTCGCAGGCGCGAGTGGTGATTACCGACCGGCAAAATCTGTCCTTCGTCGGGGAAGTGGCGGGGCCCGATTGCTGGCTGCTGGAGATGGAATCCGTCGATTCCGCTGTGTCGCCGGATAACCTCGATCGACCCGGCTCGTCGAGAGATTTGGCCACCATCGTCTACACGTCTGGTTCCACGGGGCAGCCCAAAGGCGTGGTCTGGGATCATCGGGATGTGCTGCATCGGATCATGCTCCGAACCGAAGAAAATCACGTCTGCCCGTACGATAAGGTCGCCCTCCTGCCTTCCGGCACGGGGAACGCCGTTACAAATATCTTTTTCGCCTTGCTGAACGGCGCCATATTCCTGCCCTTCGATGTTCAAAGGGAAGGCGTGACCGGCCTTTTCCGCTGGCTTCTGGAGGAGAAAATCTCGATCTGCCCGATTAGCTCGCCCCTGTTCCGCAATCTGTGTGAAACCTTGACGGGAAGAGAACAATTTCCCGACCTCCGCGTCGTCCGATTGAGGAGCGAGACGGTTTACAAGACCGACGTCGATCTCTACAAAAAGTATTTTTCGCCCGCCTGCCTGTTCGTAACCGGGTTGTCCACCAGTGAAACGGGACAGCTGACCACCTATCTGGTCGACCACGACACCGAGATCACCGGAATCGAAGTGCCGGTGGGTTACGCGGTGGAGGACAAGGAAATATTGTTGCTCGATGATTCGGGCCGTGAGGTCGGGTTCAACGAGGTGGGCGAGATCGTTGCGAAAAGTCGCCACCTATCGCTTGGCTACTGGCGCAGGCCGGACCTTGCCGAAGTCAAGTTTAAACCGGACCCCGAGGGCGGCGACCGACGGCTCTGTTTCACCGGGGACTTGGGTCTCATGCGTCCCGACGGATGTCTCATCTACAAGGGACGCAAGGACTTTCGGGTGAAAGTCAGGGGCTACGGAGTCGAGACTGCGGAGGTTGAAAAAACCTTGCGCGCCCATTCGGCGGTGAAGGAGGTGGTTGTGATAGCGCGGGGGAGCGACGGGGGCGAAACTCAATTGGTCGCCTACTACACGGCCCATGACCGGCCCGGTCCCACGGTCAGCGAGTTACGAGGGTATTTGAACGAGAAATTACCCGACTACATGATCCCGTCGGCTTTTGTCGTCCTCGACTCGATTCCGCTGACGTTGAACGGTAAGGTGGACCGTCGGGCGCTTCCCGCCCTCGAAACGAGCCGGCCGGTGCTCGACACTCCGTTCATCGCGCCTCAGACCCCGATCGAAGGGAAACTGAGTGGAATCTGGTCGGAGGTTTTCGGTCTCGAACAAATCGGGATTCACGACAATTTCTTCGATTTGGGCGGTCATTCTTTATTGGCGATGCGGGTGCTATCGCGGATTCGTGACGATTTTCAGGTCGAGGTGGCTCTAAGCCGCTTTTTTGAAACTCCGATCATCGCCGCTCTCGCCCGCTGCATCGAAAACGCGCGCCCATTGCAAGAGGGGCTGGAGGTGCTCGCCATCGAGCGCGCTCCGAGGGACCGAGGACTCCCGCTGTCGTTTGCTCAACAGCGCCTGTGGTTCCTGGATCAGTTGGAGCCCGGAAGCCCCGCCTACAATCTCTTTTTGGCGGTCAAAATCGTCGGGCCGCTCGATATCACGGCTCTGGAACGAAGCTTCAACGAAATTGTCCGGCGCCACGAACCTCTGCGCACGGTCTTCACGGCCGCCGGCGGAGAGCCGCTGCAAACCATCCTGCCTTCGATGACGCTGAAAGTCGCCGTCGTGGATCTGCGCCGAGCGGCTTCGGACTCGGAGCGGGAACGCGAGATACATCGCTTGATGCCACAGGAAGCCCATCGGCCTTTCAATCTGGCGACCGGTCCGCTGTTGCGAGTCACGGTCCTGCGATCGACCGACGACGAATCCCTCCTGCTCTTGTCCCTGCATCACATTGTCTTGGACGGCTGGTCCAGGAGCATCCTCGTGCGCGAGCTTTCGGCGCTCTATAACGCTTACTCGGCGGGACGGCCGTTAGAGCTGCCGGAGCTGCCGATTCAGTATGCGGATTTCGCTCAATGGCAGCGCAAGCTGCTGCAAGGAAATGGAAATATACTGGAGAGCCAAGCCGCTTACTGGCGAAATCAGCTCGAAGGCGTTTTGCCGTTGCAGTTGCCCTCCGACCGTCCTCGACCTTCAGTCCAGTCCGCTCGCGGGGCGCGACAACACTTCGTGTTTCCCGAAGCGCTTTCAGCGGCGCTCAAGCGTCTCAGCAATCGCCATGGGGCGACCCTTTTCATGACGTTGCTGGCAGCCTATCAAACGCTGCTGCATCGCTACACCGGGCAAAACGATATCGTAGTGGGTTCTCCGATCATCGGTCGAAACCGGAGCGAGTTCGAGGGTATAATCGGCTTCCTTCTGAACATGGTGGTGCTGCGCAGCGACTTGTCCGGCAATCCGACGTTTCGCGAGGTGCTGGTTCGCGTGCGGGAAACCTGCCTGCAAGCATATGCGCACCAAGACTTTCCCTTCGAGAAGCTCGTGGAGAAGCTGCGCCTGGAGCGCAGTCTCAGCTACAACCCGCTGTTCCAGGTGACGTTCACTTTTCAGAATGCGTCGACGTCCTCTCTGGAGTTGGAGGGGTTGACGGCGACTGATCTGAAAGTCGATCCGGGGATCGCCACATTCGATTTGCATCTGCTGATCACGGAGGAAGAAGGCCAGTTACAAGGCTATGTGAATTACAACACAGATTTATTTGATGAAGCGACGATGATTCGGATGTTAGGGCATTTTCAGACACTTCTGGCAGGGATTGTCGCCGACCCTGACCGTCGAATTTCCGATCTGCCAATCTTGACAGACAGGGAACGTCAGCAATTGCTGGTCGGATGGAACGACACTGCAACCGAATATCCACGGGACAAGTGCATCCATCAACTCTTTGAGGCTCAGGTGGAGCGAACACCAGATGCCGTGGCGGTGATCTTCGAAGACCAACAATTGACCTACAGGGAGCTGAATTGCCGTGCCAATCAAGTGGCGCACCATCTCAAAGGGTTGGGTGTAAGACCGGAGGTGCTGGTGGGAATCTGCATGGAGCGTTCCCTGGAGATGGTCACCGGGCTGTTAGGCATCCTAAAAGCC
>JAUXIP010000141.1 GCA_030620935.1 Deltaproteobacteria bacterium
AGGGGGCCTGCTCCGAAGAAAGGGAGACGTCCGGCACTAAAGCACCTTGAGGGAAATGGACCTCACAGGTTAGGCGTTTAGGGGCAGAGAAGTACAGGTTCATCGGCTCCCGCTGTGGAGCGGGCCCCCTGCGCTTCTCTGGAGCACCACACTTTTCGGCGGAGAGCCGACGCGAGAAGGGAGTGTAAGCAAAAGGTTTTATTTCAGGCGCTTATAGAGTAAAAAGTAGAGCCAAGGGTACTTTTATGTTTACCGGTCTCATTGAAGAAGTAGGTGAGGTTCATCTTTGGAAAACGCGAAGGGGCGCCGGAACCTTAACTATAAAGACTCGTCTCCCCTTAAGTGAAATGAGTATTGGATCGAGCATCGCAGTGAACGGCGCCTGTTTAACGATCGTCGGCAAGGCCAAGAATCGCTTCACAGTGGACGTCTCTCCTGAAACCTTGAAGAAAACCAATTTGGAAATGGTCCATCCGGGGGATCCTGTGAATTTGGAGCGACCTTTGCAAGTAGGCGACCGTCTGGGAGGGCACTTCGTGACGGGCCATGTGGACGGGATCGGAGCGGTCCAGAAAATCAAGAAAAAGGGAGACTTTATCTTTTTTGATTTTCGTGTTCCGGCGTCTCTGGAGTCTTTGCTCGTTCCCAAGGGTTCGATTGCCGTGGACGGCATCAGTCTGACCGTCAATGAATGTAAAAAACGCCGTTTTTCCGTTGCGGTCATACCATTCACTTTAGAAAACACGAATTTGCGCCGGCGTGGGGTTGGTGATAGAGTCAATCTCGAAACCGACGTAATTGGCAAGTATATTCAGCAACTTATCAGGCGGGGAGGATGAGAACGGCAATCGTCTTCATTTTTTAGTGTCTAAAACCCGGTCTAGGCCAACACAGCCGTCCGGCTTAAATCCATGCCAGTCTCTACAGTCGAAGAGATCATCGAGCAAATCCGCAAAGGTCAAATGGTCATCCTCTTGGATGACGAGGAGGTCGATAGCGAGGGTTTTCTTTGCGCAGCCGCCGAGAAGGTTACTCCCGAGACGATTAACTTCATGCTGCTTAACGGTCGCGGACCCGTTTATTTAACGTTGACCGATCAAAGGATGAAACAGTTGGGGATTCCTTTGATGGTGCAGGAAAACTTTACTACGGCCGGCAGTCCTTTTGGGGCTTCAATATCTGCGCGGGGTGAAGCGGGAGCGAGCGCCTCGGCAACGAGCCGGGCCTACACGATCAGGACCGCTATGGCTGGGGAAGCGAAGCGGGGCGACTTGGTAGTTCCGGGCCATGTTTTACCGGTTCAGGCTCGTAACGGCGGGGTTTTGGTGCGCTCCGGTCAGGTCGAGGCCTCTGTGGATCTGACGCGTCTTGCCGGGTTTCAACCCGGAGGGGTGGTCTGTCAGATCCTGCAAGATGACGGTTCCGTGGCTCTACTGCCTTATCTCGAAACCTTTGCCCGCAAACACAAACTCAAAATGGCCTCGATGGCCGGTCTCATTGCCTTTCGTCTGCGGCGGGAGTGTTTGGTGCGGCGCGTCGGCGAGGAGGATTTTCGCAGCGTCCACGGCGGAGCGTATAAAGCGATAGTCTACCGTAATAACGTGGATGTATACGAAAACATGGCCTTGGTTCAGAATGAGATTCAAGGGGACGAGAGCGTGTTGGTGCGGATGCATTCCGAGTGCTTGACCGGCGACGTCTTCGGCTCCGAGCGATGTGACTGCGGGGATCAGATTCGCCAATCTCTCAAGATGATCGATCATGAGGGAACAGGGGTGCTGGTCTACATGCACCAGGAGGGAAGAGGCATCGGACTCACCAACAAGATCAAGGCCTATGCCCTTCAGGATCAAGGGCGGGATACGGTGGAGGCCAATCTGGAATTGGGTTTTAAAGAGGACCTCAGGGATTACGGGATCGGAGCCCAGATCCTGCGGGATTTAGGAGTCAGAAAGCTCAGATTGCTGACCAATAATCCGCGCAAGATCGTCGGCCTGCAAGGGTACGGCCTGACCGTGGTCGAGCGGGTCCCGCTGGAGGTGCCGCCGCATGAGTCCAATATTGAGTATCTGCGCACCAAGCAGCAAAAGCTGGGTCACCTTTTCTCCAAACTGGGGGCGTCGAAGTAGATAGAGACGCAATGGCTCAATGCAAAATGGAGAATTTGGGGGAAGGGAGTTCAGAATTCAGGAGCCAGAATTCAGAATTCAGGGGAGTTGAGATTCTGAATACTGTTTTGTGACTACTGAATTCGTCTTTTTTCATTTATGGCCAAGGTGATTGAGGGGAAGCTTGATGCTCAGGGAATGAGGATCGGTATCATTGTCAGTCGCTTCAACGACTTCGTTACCGAGAAGCTGCTCGACGGAGCCATGGATGCTTTGAAGAGCCACGGGGGAGAAGAAGAGAAGATTAAAATCGTGCGAGTGCCGGGCGCTTTTGAGATCTCTCTCCTGGCGAATAAGATGGCGGCCAGCGGCAAATATGATGCGCTGATTTGTCTGGGGGCCGTGATTCGAGGGGATACTCCCCATTTCGAATATATTGCCCAAGAGGTCAGCCGGGGAATCGGCCGGGCGATCTTCGAGCACCGTATTCCTATTGCTTTCGGTGTTCTCACCACGAACAACGTGGAGCAGGCCTTGCAGCGCGCCGGCACTAAGGCGGCCAATAAAGGGTATGAAGCCGCTTTGACGGCGATCGAGATGGCCAGCCTGAATCGGGAAATTTCCTAAAACAGTTGTTAGCTGTTAGGCTAACAACTAGAAACTTGTTCTTTGCATTATGGGCACGAGACGGAAAGGTAGGGAGCTGGCACTCCAGGCCCTTTATCAGATTGGGATGACCGGTGACGCTTCGCCGAAGGCCGTGGAGTTTTTTTTGTCTCATTTCGAAGGACGTGCCGCGGCTAGAGACTTTGCCCGGCGGCTGGTTTTAGGGGTGATGACTCATAAGGAAGAGATCGATCGGCTCATCGAGCAAGTCACTGATCATTGGAAGCTCTCGCGGATGGCCAAGGTGGATCTTACCATTCTCAGGATGGCTGCCTATGAGTTGCGATATTGTCCGGACATTCCCATCAATGTGAGTGTGGATGAGGCTATTGAAATCGGCAAGCGCTACGGGTCGGGAGATACCGCAACCTTTATTAACGGCATCCTGGACCAAGTGGCGGCCAGTAGCGGCGTAAAACCGTAGCAGGGTCAGACGATGGACGAGAGATACCAACCCAAAGAGATAGAAGAAAAGTGGCAACGGGTCTGGGAGCAGGAAAAGAGCTTCCGGGCGACGGAATCGTCACCCCTGCCGAAGTACTATCTGTTGGAGATGTTTCCCTATCCTTCCGGTAGGATCCACATGGGGCACGTGCGCAACTATACCATCGGCGATGTGGTCGCACGGTATAAACAGATGAGAGGGTATAATGTGCTCCATCCCATGGGGTGGGATGCCTTCGGGCTCCCGGCTGAGAATGCTGCGATCGAACGTGGAGTCCATCCCGACCAATGGACGAAGGAAAACATTCTCTACATGAGAGATCAGCTCAAAAAGATGGGGTTCAGCTACGATTGGGAACGGGAGTTTGCCACCTGTGATTCGGAATACTACCGATGGAACCAATGGATCTTTCTGAAGCTGTACGAGCGCGGACTCGCCTACAAAAAGAGCTCTTCGGTGAACTGGTGCCCTTCGTGTGAGACCGTCTTGGCCAACGAGCAGGTGATCGAAGGAGCCTGCTGGCGCTGCGAATCAGCCGTGACGCAAAAGGAGCTGGAACAGTGGTTCTATCGGACTACGGCCTATGCCGATGAGTTGCTTGATGGTCTGGATTGTCTTGACGGATGGCCCGATAAGGTTCTTACCATGCAGCGCAACTGGATCGGGAAGTCGATCGGCGCGGAGATCCTTTTCCCCCTATTAAATAGAGACGCCTCACTCCGCGTCTTTACTACCCGTCAGGATACGGTTTATGGCGCGACCTTTGTTTCGCTTGCGGTCGAGCACCCTTTGGCATTGGAGCTTTGCCGCGGGACCTCACAGGAAGAGGCGGTCAAGGAATTCGTGGAGCGGATCGAGAAGGTAGCACGTAGAGGTGAGGAGGACGGCGAGAAGGAAGGCATCTTCACTGGAGCCTATTGCAAGAATCCTTTTACAGGGGAGACGATTCCTGTCTACCTCGCGAATTTTGTCCTGATGGAATACGGGACCGGCGCGGTAATGGCAGTCCCGGCCCACGACCAGAGGGACTTCGAGTTTGCCCGGAAATACCACCTTCCCATTCGAGTCGTGATCCAGCCGCAGGACCAATCACTCAAAGTCGATGAGATGACCAAGGCGTATTTGGACGAGGGGATCATGGTTGAAAGCGGTTCTTTCTCCGGCCTTGCCGGCCGTGAAGGTAGGGAGAAAATTGCCCTCTTTCTTGAAGAAAAGGGCTGGGGAAAAAAAGAGATCCGCTATCGCCTCCGGGATTGGGGTATCTCCCGGCAGCGCTACTGGGGTACGCCGATCCCGATCATTTATTGTGATAAGTGTGGGATTGTTCCGGTGCCTGAAAAAAGTCTTCCCGTAAAGCTCCCTGACGCCGTTTCTCTCACGGGAAAGGGCGGCTCGCCGCTATTAGAAAGCGCGAATTTCTTGGATGTTTGTTGCCCGAAATGCGGCGGCACGGCCCGGCCGGAAACCGACACGATGGACACCTTTGTAGACTCCTCTTGGTATTTTCTCCGCTACGTCTCGCCGAAATTCGACTCAGCTCCGTTCGATTCCGAAAAGGCAAGCTACTGGATGCCGGTGGATCAGTACATCGGCGGAGTCGAACACGCGGTACTCCATCTGCTCTACGCCCGCTTTTTCACGAAGGCGCTGAGAGACCTGGGACTGACCAGAGTCGACGAGCCTTTTACGAATCTTCTTACCCAGGGGATGGTTTCCAAGGAAACTTATAAATGCGCAGAGCATGACTGGCTTTTTCCGGGAGATTTGGTCGGCTCTGAGAGAGAAGGATGGCGTTGTTCCTATTGCAACAAGCCGGTCGAAAGAGGGCGTGTTGAGAAGATGTCCAAATCCAAGAAAAACATTGTCGATCCTGAGGAGCTGACAGCCGCTTACGGTGCAGACACAGCCCGCCTCTTTGCCCTCTTTGCCGCACCTCCCGAGAAAGATCTGGAGTGGAGCGATCAAGGAGTAGAAGGGGCCCATCGATTCCTTAACCGTCTATGGCGTTTTGTCTCCCAACATCAGAAAATTTTGCTCCGGGCCGCTGCGGACTCTCAACAAAAGGAACTGCCCCCCCAACTAAGAGAGCTTCGTCGTATGATCCATCGCACGATCAAAAAGGTGACTGATGATATCGAAGGGCGGTTTCACTTCAACACGGCGATCGCCGCGGTGATGGAACTGTTGAATGCCCTGAGCCTCAGTACCAAGGATGAGGTTGTGTTAGAAAAAGGCGCCTCACTCCTCAGGAGCGCGATGGAGACTATGGTGCTGCTTCTCTACCCGTTCGTCCCTCATATGGCGAGCGAGCTATGGCAGCACCTGGGTCGTCAGGAGAGCTTGCAAGAGGCTCGATGGCCTGTCTATTCTCAGGAGGCCTTGGAAGAGGAACAATGTCTGATCGTTGTTCAGGTTGATGGGAAGGTGCGAGGAAGAATTACGGTTCCAGCAGACGCCAGCAGCGAATCCATAGAATCGGAGGCTTTGGCGCATCCCAAAATCAAGTCGTTTCTATCGGGGAAAAAAGTGCGTCGAACCATTCAGGTTCCTCAGCGGCTTGTGAATATCGTTTTGGAGGGATGAAAATGAAGGCAAAGGGCGAAAATAGGGATCAAGAGATGGAATTGAGGAGCAGGAATTCAGACTTTAAAATCCGAAATCCGAAATCCGAAATCCGAAATTGTGTTGTGGTGCTCGGCCTACTTGTTTTGGTTGCTTTCACGGGCTGCGGCTACCAATTTTCAGGAGGGGGGGAAGGAATCCCCGGAGATGTTCGCAAGGTTTTTCTTCAAGGCTTGGTCAACCGAAGTCGGGATGTCGGCATTGAACAGGAGATCGCTTCAGCCCTTAGGAGTGAGTTTCACCAACGGGGACGGCTG
>JAUXIP010000096.1 GCA_030620935.1 Deltaproteobacteria bacterium
CGGCTCTTCAAGCCAGCCCCGACCAGGCGTAGAGACTGACACGCTCGACCGCCTCGCTCCAACGACTCTTTAAGTACGCCTCCACTGAGCCTGTCCTGAGCCCTTCGGCTCCGCTCAGGATAAACTCCGCCGAAGGATCGGTTTCTCGCGCGCCGTTCGGCGGCCTTCGTCCCGAGCTCAGGCCGAGGGGAGCTCACGGTCGAAGCCTCGCGGGCATTTTAACTTGGACCTTTTTGACCAGGATGGGAACAGAATTTTCTGAACATTCTGCTAGAAAAGAGATCGATCAAGCGGAGATGCTCTTCATCCGAACCGTTAGCCAGCTCCACTGGTCGGGATAGCGTCTTATGAGATTTTCCAGATAACGGACGATTTCTTGAGTGTTGTGTGTAATATCACTCAGGAGGTCTCCGTTTCTCGTCAGGGAAATCTCGGGTTCAATGATGAGGTGCAGGCCTCCCTCATAGTTCCTTACCAGGTAGAGTGGCACTACCGGGGCTCCTGTCCTGAGCGCCAGACTGACGGGTCCTCGAGGAGAGGGGACCGGCTGGCCGAATAAGATACTCTGAATTTTTCCCTTCTTGAGATTATCCCCCAGGATAAAGACGATCTCATTTTTCTTTAAGGCGCCGAGGACTTGCCTTACGGCCATATGCCTAGGCCGGGAGGGAATGATCTTTTGATGAAAATAGGGGAGGTAGCGCTCTATGATAGCTTTTATCTTTTGCTCGGGTGGGACGCGGAAAAGAGTCGAACACGGGTAACCCTCGACTCCCAGCCGCGCCCCCACCAGCACAAAGTTGCCGATATGTGCCCCTAGGGCTATGACCCCTTTTCCTTTTGCCAGCGCTGCCTGAAGATTTTCTATTCCGTCAATCCTGACCATCCTCTGTACACTTTCAGGATGATGTACCTGCTGAAAACAGTCGACCAGGTTTTTTGCAAAATGCTGCTGGATGCCTTTGGCCAGGCCCTTTTTCGTGGCCGGGGAGTAGGCTTGACCGAAAGCAGCGCCTAGATTTTGAATGATGCGTCTTCTCGGAACAAGAACGTAGATCAAAAGCCTGAGCAACGGCATCGAGAAGCGGCGGAACCAATTAAAGGGAAGAGATCTGAGTAGCCCTACAAAAATAAAAATAGTTCCCTCTAAACAACGATAGCGAAGCCATTGGCAGGATTTTCTAAAGATCATAGCACCTTAAATTCTATTTATTTCCGGTATTTCCGGCTTTAGCCCAGAAATGTCATTTATATTTAAACGATTTAGGTATAAATAGTCAAGACTTAAAGTATTATCCTGGACAGCCCTGCAGGTCTGTGAGCCACTTGGCATTCGTCTAGTTACATCTGGTTAGAGACAGTGTTGAGCGACTACGCGCTTGGAGCCAAAAAGCTTCAGGAGCGACTTGTTGGGGGTTCTTTGTAATTTTTGAGAAAGGTGTTGAATGCCCGAACCATAGGTGAACCCTGGCGGCTCTTATGAACCGCGATATACTGAGTTCTTGCCAGTTTGAACTCCGGGACGCGGACAACGTTGAATCTGCCTGCCTTAATTTCCCACGCGGCTTGGCACATAAAGGTAAAGCCAATGCCGAGCCCATCGGCAACCGCCGTCCTAACGATGTCCCGACTACCGAACGAGGTCGTGACCTCCAATGCAGGCACGAGAGACAGCCCTTGTTCGGCAAAAATGGCCTCAACGCCATCTCGTACGGGGCTTTCTCCCTTTTTACCTACAACGAAACGTTCCTTGGCAAGAACCTCCAAAGAGACAGAGCGTTTTTTTGAGAGTGGATGGCGCGGGGGCGCGATGACGATAACCTTGTCCTCGCGGTAAGGCTTGACGAGCAGGTGAGGGGATTGGGAAGATCGGCCTAAGATGCCGACATCGATTTTTCCTTCCAGGAGCATTTTTTCTAGGACCTTGCTCGGCTCTATTCGCAGAAAGACGTCGACCCCACTATGCTGGTTTTGAAATGCGTAAATCGCCGCTGGAAGAAAAGAGGCGCCGGCCATCGCGGAGCCGCCGACCGACAGCTTGCCTTTTTTCAGCCCCTGAATTTCATCCAAGGCGTCTTTAAGGATGTCCACTTTGGCGAGGATCTCTTGAACGCGGCTAAACAGTTCCTCCCCAGCTCTGGTCAGGTGAACGCTATTGCCCAGCCGTTCGAAGAGCTTGGCTCCCAATTCCAGTTGCAGGCTCCGGACAAGCAAAGTAACCGAGGGTTGGCGGACTTCCAGTTTTTCGGCTGCTTTAGTGAAGCTTTTAAAGTCAGCAACCGTGGTAAATACTCTCAATTGATGTAAGGTCATAAAAATCCTTTTGGGGTGGGCCGTCAGCCCATTAGAAAAAAGTAATTCTATATACCACGGGACAATTGCAAACTCAAGCCGCCATGATTATGGTCAAAACCGGTCCCTTAGAAGTCCCAAAACCCACGGTGGTGAAACTAGTTGTTGTAATGCCTCAAAAAGTTCACAAACGATTGGACCATGGGGTATTTCCGTCTTTCCTTATGGAAGACTATTCGGACCGTTTGTGTCAATTGAAGCTCTGGAACCTTGAGCATTTTGAGATGTCCCCCATCCGCCGCCCACGTGACGTGGCACTTAGGGAGAAAACCGATGCCATATCCGCTCGCCACAGCTCTTTTAATGGCATCCTTACCTCCGCCATTGTGATTGATTTCCAGGGCGGGGGAAAAGGGTAGCCCCTTCTCCGTAAATCTCTGTTCCACCGTGTCGCGGAGAAATCCATCTCTTTCATGGGTAATGAGAGGTTCTTTAGCAAGAAGTTTCAAGGGCACGAAACGCCTTTTAGCCAAGGGATGTTTCGGCGAAGCGATAGCTACGATGTCTTCTTCGCGATACGGTTCGCTCACTAAGAGCGGAGAGTTGGGAAACAATCCCATGACGGTTACGTCGAGCACGCCGTCCAAAAGTTGTTTCTCAAGCACGTGGCTTCTTTCGATCCTGAGAGTTACGTTAACCCCCGGGTTGTTTTTCTTGAAAGTCTGGACGGCTGCCGGAAGAAAAGAATCGCCCGCAATATCGCAGCCGCCGACCGACAGCTTCCCTTTCTTCAGCCCCTGAATTTCATCCAAGGCATCTTTGAGGATGTCCACTTTGGTGACAATTTCTTCGGTCCGCCGAAGAAGTTCTTCACCGGCGGGCGTCAGATGAACTTTATTGCCCAACCGCTCGAAGAGTTTGGCTCCCAATTCCCGTTGCAGGCTTCGGACGAGCAGGGTGACGGACGGCTGGCGCACTTTCAGCGCTTCGCCCGCCTTGGTGAAGCTTTTAAGCCTGGCGACCGTGATAAAGACCCTGAGCTGATGTAGTGTCATAAAATCCTCGGTATGTATTAAATTTTGTTTTGCCGGGGGGCAATAACCGCTTAGTTGGTTGCGTATAGCACTGAGAAGGTCAATATTCAAGTGGAAGCTATTGTGCCTTTTCCCCAGGTAGAATAGTGCTTGTACCAAAGGACGATTGCGAGGAATTCTTTTTTTTGAGTAGAATCACCGAGTACGATTGCCTAGGAAATGGAAACGCTGCAAAATCACTATGTTGAGCGGGCGGCTAGTCTTGTATAGGTGGGGTCTGGAATGATCGTATGGCTACGCAACATAGCTGTTGTTTGAGTTTGGCGACCGGATTTTTCGCTCTCCTGTTGCTCGGAGTCATAGGATCGAGTTCAGGGCAGAGCGCTGCCGAAGAGGCAGACGGATATCTCACGGGCCAACTCTTGGTGGCCTCACCTGCAATGCGTGACCCTCGTTTTGTCCAGGCCGTAATCTACATGATAGCCCACAATAAAGAAGGCGCCATGGGACTTGTAGTCAACCGCCCATTGGCAAGGGGGCCGATTTGGGATCTTCTCAAATCTCTTGGAGTCGAGGATGTCGAGGGTGAGGATACCGGCGTTGAGACCATACTCTACTACGGTGGCCCGGTGGAATCGGATAAGGGGTTCATTCTCCATACAAGCGACTACGCGCTGAAAGGGACGCAAATAGTGGACGACGGCATCGCGGTGACAACGGATATTGAAATTCTTCGTGCCCTAGCCCGCGGTAAAGGCCCGCGGCGAAGCCTTATGATTATGGGTTATGCCGGTTGGGCCCCTGGTCAGCTTGAGGCGGAGATGCGACGGGATGATTGGTTCTCGATACCGGCAGAGCAATCCCTGATCTTCGACGAGGACTCGAAAAGCAAGTGGCGCCGGGCGAGTGACAGACGCAGAATTAAGACCTAAACGGCAATATCACAGCTTCAATCAACTAGGCTTTTTTCTGGGCAGCGCCGCATCGGGGGCAGGTGAGTGGGGGAGGGGCTTTGAGAATGGACCAGCCACACTCTCGACAACTTTCTACGTCTTCGCCGAGCATTCCACGGACCATGGGTCCGCATCTGGCTGCGCCGCATGGACCGGTTCCCACTCCGGTTTTTCGGCGAACCGTCTCGAAGGTAGTCGCCCCGCGCTGAATCGCCTTGACTATGATTCCTTTGCGGATTTTATTGCACAGACAGATGGGGCGGTAGGCATCGATGACTGCCTGTTCACGTGCTTTTCTGATGTCCTCTTGAGATTTAAGGTTGTCCATTGAAATTGGATGTTAATTTTCTCCAATTTTAACGGATTTCATCGGCTAATCCTATAGGGAATTTTAATCTATTAGAATCCCAAAGTAAGGGCCTCGGGGAGCGAAGGGGCAGGACAGTCCCCTTAATATGTGATGTTCTCTTTTAATATTTTTCCCCGATAACCAGGGAGGACGTCAGGGGCGGAGGCAAGGGTGTTTGGGCGACGTGTTTAAAACCGGCCGTCTCCAGCCAGTGTCTAACCTCGCCGACGGAGTAACAACGGCCGTGCGCCGTGGTGAGAAGCATGAAAAGTGAAAAGATCGCACCGATAGGTGGATCGGTCCGCGCATCGGTAAGAATATGGTCTTTAATAACAATCTTTCCCCCGTGATCCAGGCATGAGTAGAGCTTTGCCATGAGCTTGGCGTTTTCTTCGCTGCTCTCGGCGTGGATAATATTGCAGAGGAAGATGAGCTGGTATCTGCCGGGAATAGGATCGGCTCGATAATCGCCGGGGACGAGTTTGACGCGCTCTTTTAAGCCGGAGGACCGCACAAATTTCTCCGTGATCTTCAGAGTCCCTGGAAGGTCAAAGATAGTCGCTCGTAGTGCCGGATACCTGAGGCAGAAGTGGATCGGATAGGTTCCGGGGCCGGAACCGACATCGAGCAGCTCTGCGACGCAGCCGAGATCGAGTTTTTCCGTCACAAGCTCGGCGTCTCCGCGCGCCCGCACCAGAGAGTGCATCGCCTGAATAAAGCGGCCGGTCTCTTCTTCGTTTTCCTGATACATGTCCGGTGTGCGAACGGGCTTCCCCGAACGAATGGCTTCTTCCAAGACGCCCCAGCAATCCCAGAGCGAAGCTTCGAAGAGAATCATGGCGCCGAAATACTGAGGAGAGCTGCCGACCAGGTAGACGGAAGAGATTTCGCTCAAAGAAAAACGATTCTCTCTTTTTTGCAAGAGGCCCACGGAAACCAGCGCATTCAAGAGCAACTCGGTAGCCCTTGAATCGCAATCGAGAGCGGCGGAGATGCTCAAAGCATCCTGATTACCATCCTGGATCGCATCAAAAACCTTAAGCCTGACCGCTGTGTGTACAATGCGCGCTTCAACGTGTCCGCCCGCGAGCCTGGCTAGGTCGGAAAAGTTCACTCAGTCCTCAGAGAGATTCGACGATCCGATACGTGCGACTCTTCGGTTTCAGGGGAACGACGATCCCTTGCTGGACCAGAGTCCGGATCTCCCGATAGGCGGTGTCGCGATCCACCTCTGTGACCCGCTGGTAATCCGCGGTGGAGAATGATTTGCCGTGGTGGTAGGCATAGGCTAAAAGTCTCTTTTGGCGGAAGTTTAGGGTGGTTCTGCCGAACTGATTAAGCCACCTGAGCGTGGCGTCGTCATAGACAGGCGTATTGCGTAGCGTGACGGTGAAGAAAAATCCTTCACAGGAGAACTCCGGCGGTCTCAACCCATAGTGCTCCATCTCTTGAAACATACGCGGAATTCCTTCTCCCATATCATTCAAATACCCGAGATCCGCCAGCACCCGGACCATAAGAGGATTACGTGAAAAATGGACTCTTTTCTGCTGGCGTAGCTGTTCCAGAGTCACGGGAGCCGGAGGAAGACCGGGGCTTCGTACCTCGATGCGGTCGTCGAACATCCAGATCTCGACCGATGCACCATTGAGACTGTAGTCTCGGTGTGCCACTGCGTTCACCAGGGCTTCCTGCCAGGCGAAGGTGGGATATTCGAGTCGCTCGCGGAAGAAAAGGTCGTGAAGGATCGTCCTCTCGCGGACATGTTCCTTGATTCGTCCCACCGCTTCGTCGATCAACCGCGACAGCGAAGCCTCAAAGCGAATCCGTTTAATGACGTTAAGCGAGGCTCCATGTCGTCTCTCCGTTCCTTCGTACTTGACGAAGTCGATGCCGCAGCGTGGGTGCCAGCGGGAGGGGTCCTTGGCAAATAAAAGGAGGGCAGCCATCGTAAGTGAGGGCCTTTCCGGGGTATGGTTGCTAAGATGATAGGCCCGGCTGAGGATGGTTTCGGCGTCACGCGGATCTTGAATCTTCTCGATGAGTGTCCGGACGGCTTCGGAATCCAAGTCTTCCCAGGCTGCATTCAAAACAATCTGTCTCTCGTAGGGTAGTGATTTTTTTGCCTCTTTGAGACTTTGGATTTGCTCCGATGGAAGCGGGGGATTCTCGGTGGCGATACGATAAAAGGCTCGGCCTCCAGTTATCCTGTGAATCTCAATGGCCGGACTCACTTCGTACCTAAGCAGCAGCAGATTACCGAGATGCATCCGCTGGCACGGGGGAAGGAGCGGTGGGTGCAGGAGTATTTGAGGGGCGTGAACCAAGCTCTGCAGATTCTCGGCCTCGTAAGGAATTCCGGTAACGCTGCTATCGGGTTCAACCCCAACCAAGAGGGTCCCGCCATCCGTGTTGGCCATGCCGGAAATCAAGCGGGCGATTTCTCGGGCCAGATCTTCAATCGGTTTTATCCGCGCTTTCCGGCTTTTATACTCGTAAGCGCTGACAAAATCTAAAAATTGACCTCGCTCTTGCCTGAGTAAAAGACCTAGCTCCTCTCCTTGCATGGTCTATAATTGATTCAATGTAAACCCGGCCTCTTGAGGCGGGGACAGGTTTCCAAAGGGGAGAAGCGGCAGCTCTTCCCTTTGGCCGAACACGGGGATTCAAACCCCGTGTTCGACCAAAGGGAAGAGCTGCCGCTTCTCCCCTTTGGATACCCCCTCGGCTTTGTCCCCGCCTCAAGAGGCGGGGTTTACATTGAATCAAATATAGACCATGCAAGGAGAG
>JAUXIP010000341.1 GCA_030620935.1 Deltaproteobacteria bacterium
GACAGCGCCGCTGATTTTGGCCAATCCCGGCGTGCCATGGTAGAGAAAGATCTGCGTGCGCGGGGAATCAAAGACACAAGGGTGCTGGAGGCAATGGAACAGGTTCCACGCCACCTCTTTGTTCCGGAGAGCCAGCGTGCCTTAGCCTATCAGGATCGTGCCTTGCCCATCGGGGAGAATCAAACCATCTCTCAGCCCTATATCGTAGCACTAATGACTGAGCTACTGGAGCTTGAAGGAAACGAAAAGGTGTTGGAGATCGGCACAGGCTCGGGTTATCAAGCCGCCGTCTTAAGTTTCCTGGCAAGAGAGGTTTATACGATAGAGATTATTCCTCCGCTGGCTGAAAAAGCGAGGGAGAGGCTGGCACGGCTCGGCTACCGCAACGTCTGGATCAAGACGGGTGACGGATTCTTTGGCTGGAAAGAAAAGGGACCCTTCGATGCGATTGTAGTCACGGCCTCGGCGGAAAAGATTCCCGATTCTCTATGGTCTCAGCTCCGTGAAGAAGGGCTTCTGGTCATGCCTCTGGGGACCGAGGGTCAAAACCAGAGGTTGGTGCGGGTAAAAAAGAAAAGAGGAAAACCTTATATGGAAGATGTCACGGGCGTGATTTTTGTTCCGATGACCGGCGCGATCCTGAAGGGAACTCGCTGAGGGCCCTTGCCCTATCTTTCTCCGACTCAGAGGAGGAAAAGCGGTAGATAACCTCTCCCGGTCGGACCAGGTTAAGCTCTTCTCGGGCGACTTTTTCTAAATACAGATCATCATGGCGCAGCCGATAGATGCGCTCGCGGAGGCTCTCGTTTTCTTTTTGCAAAAGAAAGTTTATTTTGTCCAGCTTCTCTCTCTCTTCCATCAGCCCCCAGAGATGAACCACTCCTCTATCGCCGAATACTGTGAAGAAAGACAGAGTCACAAAAAAAACGGCCAATGTGCAAATAAGCCACCTTTGCGGTATCTTTGACAGATTCATGGTTCTGAGCGATGAAACGGTAGATATATCACATTTTTTTGTCTTCTGCCCAATCAGGAGACAGGCTATGAACCGTGCGTAAGCCTGCAACAGCTTAAACCCCCTGGCCGTCGAGATGGTGGCGGGTGCAAGGCGGAGCGAGGAATCGCACCGGAGCGTACACGGCAGTACGTGAGGATGCGAGCCCGAAGCGACAACGCAGCAACCGTCCCTTATCGACGGATCAGGGACAGGGAGGTGATCGATGAGGATCCAGCGAGTTCACGCGCGAGAGGTTTTAGATTCAAGAGGACAGCCGACCGTCGAGGTGGATGTCACGCTCAAGAACGGAACCATGGGAAGAGCTACAGTCCCGTCGGGAACCTCCACGGGAGAACACGAGGCGTTGGAGCTTAGAGACGGAGGACAGCGTTTCTTGGGCAAGGGAGTGGAACGAGCCGTCGGTAACGTCAATCGGGTTCTTGCTCCGCGGCTCCGAGGCAAGGATGCGAAGGACCAGGAAGGAATCGATCGCCTTATGATCGACCTCGATGGAAGTCCTGATAAACGAAAGCTCGGTGCCAATGCCATCCTGGGGGCATCCCTGGCCGTCGCCAAGGCCCAAGCCAACGCTGAAAAGTTGCCCCTCTACCGTTATCTCGGAGGTCCTCGGGCGAAAACCCTTCCCTCACCGCTGCTCAACGTGCTCAACGGCGGCGCCCATGCCGACAACAACGTTGACTTTCAGGAATTCATGATTGCGCCTGTCGGGATGAAAAATTTCTCCGAGGCAATAAGAGCGGCATCTGAAATCTTTCAGACTCTAAAGAGAGTCTTGCACAAGCGGGGCTATTCAACCAGCGTTGGAGACGAGGGAGGCTTTGCTCCTCGCCTGAAGACGAATGAGGAGGCCGTGGAACTCCTATTGGAAGCTATCCAACAGGCTGGCTATCGGCCGAGAGATGAGGTCGCTTTGGCGCTCGATGTCGCTGCCAGCGAATTCTACTGCAACGGTGAGTATGTTTTTAAGAAATCGGACGGAGCCGGAAGAAGTCACGCCGACCTGATCCGACTCTATGAGGATTGGGTCCGGCAGTATCCGATCATTTCCATTGAAGATGCCCTGGCGGAAGATGATTGGGAGGGATGGAAAATGTTGACTGATGCTCTGGGGGGAAAGGTCCAGCTTGTCGGCGATGATCTCTTTGTGACGAACAAAACGAGGTTGGCTCGCGGCATCGAATCCGGAGTCGCGAATTCGATTCTGATCAAGGTCAATCAGATCGGCACGCTGAGCGAGACGCTGGAGACCATGCGGCTGGCAAAAAGATCGGGCTACACTACAGTGATCTCCCACCGCTCCGGCGAGACTGAAGATGTAACCATCGCAGATCTGGCCGTCGCGACGAATGCCGGACAGATAAAAACCGGTGCCCCTTCCCGCGGCGAGCGGACAGCTAAGTACAACCAATTGTTACGAATAGAGGAAGAACTGGGTAAGAGAGCGGTGTACGCGGGGAAACAGGCTTTCAAAACAATCTACTAAGGAGTTCACAGGTATCTTGACACCTGACATCTTCCTGAAAGCTCGCGTCCCTCGGGACCAGACCCGTTCGCTCCGAGGCTGGTTACTCCCCAGGCCCGGGCCTGTGGTTCGACTTTGCTCAGAGTTCGACTGAGGCTCACTCGAAGTCCCACCCTGAGCCTGTCGAAGGGAACGCGACCTGTACGCTCCTGTGCCCGCGCTCTACAGGTCTCGCCCCTCGGACTACTTACTAATAAACTCCTGAGTAAGATGAAAAAGAAGGCTGCCGGAGAAAAGAAAAAGCGGGCCCTAAGTATTGCCGCGCGCCTAGCCGGGGCCTATCCCGAAATCCGTGTTCCGCTCCATCATCGCAATAATTACGAGCTTCTCCTCGCGACCATCCTCTCCGCTCAGTGCACTGATGAAATGGTCAACAAAGTCACGCCGGAACTTTTTCGCCGCTGTCCCACTCCCGCCAGGCTTGCGCGCGCTCGCGTCGGCGAGATTGAGAAAATGATTCGCCGTCTCGGCCTATTTCGTTCCAAGGCGCGATCGCTAAAAGAGTGCAGTAGACAACTGGCGGAAAGATATGGCGGAGAAGTGCCGACAACCATGGACGAACTGACCCGTCTGTCCGGAGTAGGACGAAAAACCTCCAATGTGATTTTGGGACACGCCTTCGGAATTCCTGGAATAGTCGTAGACACCCACTGCAAGCGGCTATCCCGCCGCCTCGGCCTTACCAGGCAGGAAGATCCGAATAAAATCGAACAGGATTTAATTAAACTGTTGCCTCCAAAGGAGTGGACCGGATTCTCGCACCGCCTGATCCTCCATGGCCGTAGGGTCTGTCATGCTCGAAAACCGGCATGCCAGGCCTGCACTATAAACGATCTTTGCCCTTCTAGCAGTTTCACCGTCCGCGGCGGATAAAGCGGACGAGATCACGGCGGGATTTTTTGGAAGGACGCCCCTTGACCTCAAACCGGGGCGGGGATTGAAGCTTTAACTGAGCAACCAGCATTTCCCGGCCTTGCTTGCTCTCTTCTGTCTCCTCATACAACTGGTGCGCCTGAGTTGCGGGGCCGCGCTGCTTTCCGAGAGC
>JAUXIP010000081.1 GCA_030620935.1 Deltaproteobacteria bacterium
CTACGAAGTCAGTGACACCGGTAGATTGAGCGCGACCTCGCCTTAGGAGCGGGGGTCCCACCGAGCCCTGGCCGAGAAGGAAAGCCGGAACTGACCGAGGCAAGGTGGCCACTGCCGAGGGAATTCCGGAAGGATTTCCGCTCGGCCGGGGCCGGAAGGGCCGCGACGAGAGGCGCGGGAGCGCGAAGCCTTTCCGGTGTCACATCTCGTGTCAGAGCCAGCACGTAACTTCCCAAGAAAGCCCAAATTTCAGAGGTCAACCCTTAGCCCGAAGCCCCTGGAGATGCAGTCGAACTTTCTCTGCCAGACCCCTATTCCTCTCGCCCGTTAGATCGATAAACTTTTGATAATGCAAGCGTGCCAGGCCCGGCTCTCCCACCTCTTCCAAAACCAAGGCGAGATTGTAATGTATCTGCGGAAAGTCGGGATTGATGGTCAAGGCCTTTTCCAAGACCTCGCGTGCTTCATGAGGGCGTTCTTGGGATTTGTAAACCAGCCCTAAGTTGTTGTAGGAACTCATACGATGGCGGTCTAACGATAGCGCCGTTTCGTAGTTCTTTATGGCTTGCTCCCAGTCCTTTTTCGTCTGATAGAGAACGCCCAGATTATGATACGCACTTGGATACCGTGGATTCAAAGCCAGCGCTTTTTGGAGCTCGGCAATCCCTTCTTCATACATCCCGAGTTCTTTGTAAACCACCCCTAGATTGTTATGCGCCTCTACGTAAAGGGGCCACAGCTCGAGGACTTTTTTATAGGCGCGTCGAGCCGAGGGAAACTTCTTTTCCTCTTGATAAAAAAGAGCCAGGTTAAAATGATAGCGTACCTGCTCGGGAAGCTCAGGGGCTACAGCCACGTTGAGATTTTTCTTTTTCTCCCACGGTTCCTCGGCCTTGGCAGGTTCGGCAGGTTTTTTCTCGATTTCCGACGTCTCAGAATCGACTTTTTGCCTAGGCTTTTGAGTTCTCTCCAGTGAAGGAGTTTCCTCTCCGATCTTTTCCGCCGCTTTCCCGCTGTTTTCCAACGCCAATGGTTCTACTGCCGCAACCATAGGCGGGGGTGCGAGAATCAACTCGGCTTGCCTTTTCTCTACGGTCTCTGGGGAAACGGCCGCGGGAGAATTGGATTTTGGACCCCGGCCAAAGAAAAAGTAAATAACGAGCACCACGAAAAAAAGAATGCCTGAACCCAGACCCGCCATAAGCGTCGGCGAGAGCTTGAGCCGACTCAAAGCAGCACTAAAACTAACCTGCCCGCCTTCTTTGGCCTTGGGCAAAACGCTGGATGCATCCCCCTTGAGATAGCGTCTTCCCAGCTTGGCTGATTGCGCTTTTTTGAGCGCGTCTGCAATCAAGCTCATGGTTTTATTTTCTCAATAGGCCGACTCGAAGTTAAAACGAGTCGAATTCCAGAAAAACCTTTCTCTTTTTTGAAGGTGTTTTCTACCTTTTCGGCTTCAGCCCTTTCGGTAAATCTCCCCAAGTAGAGGCCGTGGAGGTTCGTCCCGTCTGTCGCATTCATCTTTGCCAGAAAAAGTGGATAGCCGGTAGCCTTGACCCCCTCAGCGACCTCCAAGGCTTCGGCTTCCGTTGCATACGAACCGAGCTGCAGAGCATAGAAAAAAACACCCTGAATTTTCTCTGGTTGGACTTTTGCCTCAGCCGAAGTGGCGGACGAGGACGACTCGCGAATACCTGAGAGCTTTTCGAATAGCTTGTTATCATGTCCGAGCAAGAGAGCGGCAGCAACAAGACCCAGGCAAAAAGTCGCGAGCCCGGCCAACCCTTGTGCGAGCGCCGGTCTCAAAAGCCCGTGGGATAAAGTAGTAGCTTCACCGTTTAGACTCTTCAACCCCCTGGCGACCGTCTGGTGTTTAATCTCGCGGCTCTGTTCCGCGTATCCGGCCAAGAGGGCCCGATCAGCAGCAAGGTTGATAAGCCGAGGTATTCCCTGGGAATAACTGTAAATCTCCTGGACGGCGCCTGAGGTAAAGTGAATATCTCCCGATGAGCCCGCCACCGTCAAACGGTGTTGGACATAGCGGGGCACCTCTTCTTTGCCCAAAGTTTGCAAGTGGTAACGCACTGAAATCCTCTGATTGAGCTGGCGCAATTGCGGCAGGGAAAGTTTTTCCTTCAGCTCGATCTGTCCCATCAGTATAATCTGCAAGAGCTTCTCTTTTTCCGTTTCCAGGTTGGAAAGAATGCGGATTTCCTCCAAAACGGCAGGGGAAAGATTTTGAGCCTCGTCAATGATCAGGATGGAGTTCCGGTTGGCGGCCTGCTGGTTGAGGAGAAACTTATTGAGATTGTCCAATAGCTTTTTTTTGGTCGTCGCCGTTGTCCGAACTCCGAAATCACCGAGAATGCACTGAAGAAGCTCCTGTTCCGAAAACATAGGGTTGAGGATAAGGGCCGTGTTTGTCGCGGTGGAATCGATTTTGTTCAACAAGACGCGGCAGAGGGTCGTTTTTCCCGCTCCCACCTCTCCGGTAATCAGGATGAATCCTTCTCTTTCTTGAATCCCGTAAAGCAGATGTTCGAAGGCCTCCCGGTGATGCTCGCTCAAGAAAAAGAAGCGGGGATCCGGAGTGAGGCTGAAAGGCTTTTCGCTAAGACCGTAAAATTCCTCGTACATGGGGTCTAACGGCAGAAAGGATAACCTGTCTTCTTGTCCATCCGCGTTACCACGGAGACCCTCCTTTCAGCTTTTCCAATTTTTCCAGATGTTGAGCTGTAACCTCATCCGTCTTCTTGCCGACCAAAACGATCGGACGTAACAAAACCACCAGTTCGGATTTCCCCCGCTCCTGGACCGTCGAGCGAAAGAGGCGGCCAATAACAGGCAAATCCCCTAGAAGGGGGACCTTCCTCTCCACATCGGTTTTTCTGTCCTGCATCAGCCCCCCGATAATGATCACCTGACCTTCTTTGGCGCGCGCGATGACATCGGCCTCCCTGACATCGAGGATGGGAACTGTAATAGTCGTATCCTGTGTGCTGATGGACGCATCGCCACTCTTTCTTGACACTGTCGGCCGGACATGGAGAATGACGCTTCCGTCGGAACTGATCTGAGGAGTGATTGCCAAGACCACCCCTATGGTGACGGTCCTGGGCGTAATTGTCGTGATGGAATCGAAACCGCCCCCCTGAATAGGGATTCTTTCTATCTCAGTGATAAAGAAGACATCATCAGTCGCGGAACGGAGAATTGCGGTCTGGTTGTTTAGGGTCGCTAGCTTAGGACTGGAAAGGACATTGACCTCTCCCTGCGTGCTCAGGACATTCAACAGAGCCTCAAAATCGGTGCTGGTCACACCGAATCGGAAATCCCCCTCCGCAGGTGCTAGTTGCTGGCTAAAAATCCTGCCGTCGAATGCGCTTCCCCGCAAGGCGCCCGCTTTGGCAATAGCCGACCAATCAATGCCAAACTTATACTCGCTGTCTAGGTCGACCTCGACAATCCTGGCTTCAATGAGCACTTGCCGTTGCACAGACCTCTCGATGCTCTCCAGAAAAGCAGCAACCCGGTCTAAGAATTTAGGAAGGTCGGTCACGAGAATATTGCCGCTCTGCTTATCCACAACCGCCTTCCCTTCCGGTGAGAGCAGGCTCTTCACGCCCGCCTCGACATCTTTCCATAAATCAGTATCCGTCGACGTCGTGATGGTTGTTTGACCTGAAGCCCCTGAACCGACACTTCCGGTGCCGGCTGTACCGGTCGTACTGGTCGTCCCGCTGACTCCACCTCCTGAAGTACCAATCTGGGCCGTAGTGGATGAAGATCCTGTCCGCCTAAGATTGACGTACTGGAGAGAAAGAATTCTTGTTTCCGGAACAGGCTTAAAAACTCGGATGATATTGCGCTTGGTCGAATAGGTCAGCCCGGACAAATCCGTCAGGGTGTCCAAGGCCTCTTTCAAGGTCACGTCTTTAAGGTCCACCGTGACATTGCCTCCAACATCAGGATGAACCACAATGTTGAATGAGGTCTGTTTGGATATCGCCATGAGGACTTCACTAATATTCGCCCCGCGAAGCGAGAAGCTATAAAGCCTTTGCGGTTCCTTCTTTTCTTCTATCTCGGTCACGATCAACCCCGGAAGCGACTCTCCCGGAGACTTCTCGGGCTGAACGACCCCGCTCTGAGAAACATCGGATACGGTCGTGCGCATCGGCGGCGTCCCCACCGGCACACATGCCGTTGAAGCCACCAGTGTCACAGCCAAAAAACTCCCTATGACAGGGATGCGGCCAATACTGGAAAGTCTACTGCGCTGCATTTGTCATTTCCTTTACCTCGATATAAATGAATGGTTCACTCGTCCTAAGGACTCTTTTCTGTCCCCCTTTTTCTAATACAACAGCGTCCGGAAGGATCTCCAAAACCGTCTCATCCCCAACCTTTTCACCTACGACAACCGTGTGACCATCAACCGTCGCAACCGGCCTGGGCTTGCCGGTAATGATAGCCTTGACTTGTAGATTGATACTTACCGGTTCTTCCCCTCTTATCTCTTCCTCGGTCAAAAACGGATTCCGTCCCCAAGCGGCGCTTTCGTCAACCACCTTTTTCTCCGCGCCTGCCTTTGCAAATGTCTGACCGGCGACCCCTTCGGCACTCACCTGTGGAACCGAGGGCGCTGAAACTGCCTTGGTCGCTTTCTTTCCGCCGAGCAACGCCTGCAACCCCGGAAGGAAGTAATAAATCCCTACACCGGAAAACATTAAAACCGAAATGAGAATCAGCCACTGATCTCGATTCAGTGTACCTCAGTTAAGACTTTCCTTTTGATAATAAGCGCTGAGCACAATCTCAGCCGCCACGACTGGAAACCGCCGTTGCAATTTTACCGACTGGATTCTTATCACCCGGGGGATCTTCTGTAGTGCCTCAAGGAAATATGCAGTCTGTCGGTAGTCTCCCGAAAACGCCACCGTAACGGCAAAGGAATCTATGGGGCCGGAGCTCTCCGAGGCCTCTGAGGGGTAAGGAGAAGCGGGTTGGGAGACCACCACTTGAGAGACGTTGCCTGCCTGCGACTGGCCCGGTTCTCCGGGTGGGGCGTGGTCCCCGGTCTTAAAGGTGACTTCTTCCAGACGGTGACCCCGGGCAAGACGGCTGATCTGTTGAAGTATGGGCGGGATATCTTTATCTTTCGGCAACATGGCAAAAAGTTGTTGGTGAGCCTTTTGCATCTCTTTCTTTTGCTCCGGGGTTAAAGGCGGATAATCCCGCCAGAGCTCCTGTCCTTTGCTCAATTGAGCTTCCCAATGCACAATCTCCGTTTTGAGGCGTTGGATGTTGCGCAGCTTAAAAACCCAAACGAAGATTAAAATCACCGCCAAAATTCCCACGACTACACTGATGGATCGATACCAATTTGTCATTTAACCAGCTGCTTTCGAATCTATATGCCCTTGGAACGGCCGCGTACCTCAAACCGGACTGTCGTTATTTTAACACCAGGTTCCTCTTGCTGAACAAAATCAGTCTCTTCGGAATCGGATGAATCCGGCCTGTCCGCTGTCGAGCCTCGTACCTTCTTTGTTCGACTTGAAGTTTCTAAAGGAAGCACTTCAATTCGCTCCAGCTGTGCCGAACTTTTCAGTCCCTGATAAAAGCGATTCAGCGCAGCCTGGGCTACGAAGGAATCAGGAGATACCACTTCCCCTTTGAGAATAATCAGCCACTCGCCTTGACGCCTTTGAACGCTCATCGTTTGAAGCACCAACTCCGGAGGAACAACCCTGCTAAGCATCTTGAACAGAGATACCCATGATCGTCCGTCCACACGCGTCGAACCGATCGCCTGTGCCAAGAGTTCTTCCTTTTCGTGCAAAGCACGGCTCTCCTCCGCCGCTTGAATGGCGAGCTGCCATTGATTATACAGGAGACGTCTTTCGTCTAAGAGGTTTTCATAGCGGCTTTCCGTACGCACCACCATGAAATGCGCTCCCAAAAGAACTACCATCAAGGCAACGGACAAAGCTGGACGGTACAAAAAAGAAAGGTCAAACTGGCTCCACCAGGCTACCGACGTTCGAACCGGTTTAGGCGCCAGATTAATTCCGGACTGAACGGCAACGGCTGCCACTAAACCCAACGGGATCACAAATGAGGGAAAAACCTCTTGAAACAGGCTCGCTCTTCCGCCAAGGGGAGTTAGATCCACTTCGGGTTCGGGTCCGACAATGGCCCCCTGCACTCCCAACTCCGTAATCAGCCGGGCCTGAAGACTTTCCAGTTCTTTTTCCCCGGCAACAAGGAACTCAATATCTGCTCCTTCTTGATAATGCTGGCGGTAGTAAAGGAGGGCTCGATTCGCTTCTCTAAGGGCCGTCTCCAGCCAAGCCTCCGACGTCCCTTCTGACGAACGAGTGGAAAAATCACGGTAAAAGTTCCAGGCGCCGTCTTTAACTCCGAGGAGATAACCCAGTTGGCTACCGATATAAAACATGACCCGTTGCCCTTTTCCTCCCCCCTGAACAAATTTTAGGGATCGAAGAAGGGAAATCGGGGTTGTCGTGACTAAGGCAGGCCTCAGACCGCACCCGTCCAATAACTGAAGGGTCTCGTTTACCTGAGTTCCCGAAGTCATAGCGACCAATACCCTAACCTGCTTCGGACCTCTCGACTCAACCTCTTCCACGACCTCCCAGTCAAAAACAATATCTTCTCCCGCCGTTCCGCTCATCGCCCGCACCTCTCTGCCGATGACAACGCCCAGCTCTTTTGAAGGCATCGACGGAAAATCCAGCAACCGATGGACTACCCCGGGGCCGGATAGAGCGAAAGCAACCGGCAAGGATCCGAGCTTCTTCCTGGCAACAAGCATCTCCAACTGCTGGGCGGCATTCTCCGGATTGGAAACCAAAACCTCTTCCCGGGCAAAATCGAGTACGGCAAGTTTTTGTCCCGTCACTGCCGCATGGACCAGGCGAATCTGACCCGACTCGATTTCGACACCTAGATAGCCCGAAGTGCCAACCGCCATCTCTATCTCCCTCCCACTTTACCCAATGCGCCGTAGAGAGGAATAAAAATCGCCAGGGCGATGATCAAAACCATCCCTGCAAGCGTTACGATAATCAGAGGCTCTAAAACAGCAAAAACTTTTTTGACGGTCGCAGGGATCTCTCGATCATAAAATTGCGTTACCTTTTCCAGGGTCGCATCGATGGTGCCTGAGCTCTCCCCAACGAAAACCATCCGAACCAGGAGAGGCGGGAAAACGCCGGTTTCCTGGAGGGAACGCCATAGAGATCCTCCATCGATCACTTTTTCTCTCGCTTCCCTGACCGCCTGCGCAAGGACCGCATTGCCGACCACCCGCTCGGTAATGGAGAGACTCTGGGTGATATCGACCCCTGTGCGAAGAAGCACTCCAAGGTGGTGCGCGAAGCGAGAGAGGCAAATCTTTTCGATCAATTGCCCGACGACGGGAATTTTCAACTTGATCGCGTCTACAATAAACCGCCCGGCTTCGTTTCGCTTGAGGAGGCGCAAGAGAATGAAGAAGCTTGCGATTCCCAACAATATCCAATACCAACCAAAGCGAACGACGTCAGCCGCCGCCATCACGAAGAGTGTTATGAAGGGCAAAGGCGTGTTCAGACGTTCAATGACGGGAAGAATCCTCGGAAATACGAATCCCAGTAAAAGGCCGATGAGGAGGACAATGGCGATCAGGACCGATACCGGATAAATAGAAGCTCTCTTGATCTCCGAAGCGAGCGCGTCCTGCCATTCGAGAAAATCGACCAGCCGCTGCAGCACTGTATCCAGGCTTCCACTCACCTCTCCGGCCTTTACCATACTAACATACACGTCCGAAAAGATGAGGGGGTGGCGGGAAAGGGCGTCTGAAAGGCTGCTGCCTCCGCTCAAATCCTCCGCGATCGACTCGATAGCCTTTTTCATCCTGGGATTCGTCGTCTGTTCCGCGATATCCTGAAAGGATTGGAGGATGGGAATGCCGGCTCCGATGGA
>JAUXIP010000304.1 GCA_030620935.1 Deltaproteobacteria bacterium
CGCCAACGAGGATTTGTCAATAAATTTTCCCACTTTTTTGGTACGTCTTCCTTCTTAACCAACTCGGCGTTGTAAGCCATACACCAGTAACGCAACCGCGCTCCGACCCAGAGGCCGTCAGGATCTCTCATCCCGACCGGGGCATTTTTAAAGTTGGGCAAATTTCGAAGGTCTTGGAAGGCATTGGCTTTTTTGTACATGAAAAGGCTGCCGCCGAAGCCGGTGAGGATATCAGTACTATAGCGACCGCCCTTGAAGGCAATGAGTGTTTTGATGGCACGGTCATGAAAACTTGCTCTCGAATATTCCAATTCGACGAACGGAAACCTCTCTTTGAAAGGTGCCGAGAGCTTCCTGAACTGTGCGGGATCCCAGGTCGCAAAAATTCTGACCTTCCTTTCCTTCTTTGATCCCTCGATCCATTCCGGGGGCATATCCAGTTCCTTATCGAGTCCCTTGAGTATTGCGGGATCAAGCTTGAGGGCCTTGATGATCTTTTCCGTAGCCTTGGGGAGGGGTTCTGATAAGGCGTAGTCCGGCGAGGCGAAATTCGCTCCTACAGAAAGAGAAAGAACAATAAAAAAGGAACATATTTTTTTTCCGTCCATAGGCTCCTCCTAGAGATTAGTTTGTCTAGAGGATTCGATTCTTACCGGTAAAATGTTCAACAGAAATACTTCAACAATGTTTTTCGCGCCAAGACGCCAAGACCGCAAAGAAAAATATTTTCTCATTTTTCCGACCTTGGCGCGCTTTGCGTCCCTTCGGCTTCGCTCTGGATAGGCTTTGCGAGAACACTATTGCCAAGCGTAGTGACAAAACATATCATCAGCCCAAATTTCAAATATCTTTGAAATGCGGGCTAACTAATTATCCTTCCAGCCGTAGCTGCGACCCATGCCACCATACTGGGCTCCCCGCTTGGCGATCTCCGCCTCGTAGGCGGCCCTATCAGGGAACTTGGCCGTGACTTCGAGTCCATATCCGTCCGGGTCCTTAAAATAGATGGAGAGTCCCGTGCCCCCACCATGGGCCTTGGGGCCGTCGTAGGGTATGTTCATTCGCTTCAGTTGTTCCTGGACGTTGTCCAGATCGGACGGCTCAATTTCAAAGGCGAAATGGAGGTGGCGGATGTCGGTCTTGGGAGGGCTGTCCGGCTCCATCTGAAAAAGGTCAAAGCCGAAGTTGCCTACTTTAACCAACGTGTGCTTGGATCTTTTGGCGGCTTTATCCTTTTCATTCTGACCACGACTGCGGCCGATCTCCCCGTCAAAGGCCTCCTGATAAAATTTGACAGAGCGCTCGAGGTCGGTAACAACAAAGGCAAGATGGTATACTCTTTTAAGCTTCATAGCCGGTTCCTCCTTCTGAAGATTTTCTTAATTTCCACAATTATATAATCCAGTTTGGGTTTGCAATGGAGAGGCGTGGTTTACATTGAATGCACTCCCATTAATTTATGCCGACTCTTCTTTAAGATTATTCCGCAAAAAATCCATCATCCTTATCCAGGCGTTTATCGTCTCCAAGTGCCGATATTCGGCCCGGGTCTCGTTGGCGAATCCGTGAGGTGCATTAGGATAAATTTTGATATCGAACTGCTTGCCATGGCCGCGAAGCGACTCCCCCAGATCATAAACCGAGCTGGGAGGCACGTATTCATCTTTTCCACCGAAACTCCCCAAAATGGGGCATTGGATCTTCGCCAACTTGTCTAAGGGCTTAGGGTTGCGTCCGTAGTAGACCACCGCTGCGTTGAGCTTTGGATTATGGA
Source organism: Deltaproteobacteria bacterium (assembly GCA_030620935.1). The sequence continues at coordinate 1,775 of JAUXIP010000304.1, forward strand.
TTGCCGCTTGAAGGGATAGGGTTCCTCCCACCCCGTATCCCACGCTCCCGACTTTGCCCGTACCGTTCGGATTATTCGCCAGGCAGTGATAAGCGGCGTTGAGAGTTGCCAGCATCCTGGACTGAGGAACTTCTCGATAGATTGAATGGCCTTCCTCGGGCGTGGCTGCCGTTTTCCCCGAAAATAAATCCGGGGCAAGGGCGATGTAATATTTTGTTGCCAATCTCCTGCAGAGTGCCTTTACCTGATCAACAAGGCCCCATATGCCGTGGATCAAGATCACCCCAGGGTATTTTCCCGGAGCACCGGGTTCTGCTAGGAAGCCACGTGCCGGAAGCTCGTCGTTAGCCGGGAGATCGACATAAGATATTTTGATCATCGGACTTCAGTTTACCTGAATCAGCTCGTCCTTGGCGTCGACGCAAATCAAGTTGTTTTTTACTGGGTCTCTGATGATCCCCGGCGGATCCTCGCCTCTCTCGACCGCGTCGATGGCTTTTTTGAGAATGTTGCGCCACATGATGACGCCGCGATCGGAACTCCCCAAGTGTTCCTTGGTCCGATCCTGAATCGGTCCCTGGCTCATTTGGGCCTCTTCATCTCCCGGATCTCTCTGGCTTTCTTCATAAGATCGGGTGGCTCTACGGTCCACGGAACCTCGGTTGACCACTCCTGAGCCAAAGGTCGTTTCGGTGGGCTTGCCGTCTTTGCCGAAGGGGATGAAGAAAAGCTCGAAAGTGCGCGTGTGGGTATCATCGATCGGCACTTTCCATGCGGCCCGCTGCGCGCACTCAACACCGTGTTCACGTCTCATCGAGCCGGTGGTCTGAAGCATGGGCACCATGAAATGGTTGGTCCGGCGAACGATGGTACCCGGCTCGTGTCCGACGCGTTCGGCAACCGTGGTCATGCCGTACTCGGTCGGGGTAAACGTGCAGTCTGGAATTTCATAAAAGTCCATGCCAAATTGGTGTTCGTGAAGAATGGAGGTGTGCATCGTATCCGCGTGGTTTTCCGACCGTTGGAGATAGTTGCCTTCTCCGGTCCGAAATTTGACGCTTCTAGTTCCGTCATCTCTGGCCAGAAAGCTGTAACTGGGTAAGAGGGGGATCTTCTCGGCCGGTCCCAAATAGGCGAAGATCAACCCCCCTAATTCCTGGCAAGGGTGAGCCTCGTGTCTGATGGTTTTTTTAAAATTGCTGTCGGGAGGCTCCAGAGGCTGATCCAAACAATGGCCCTGAGTGTCGAAGAGCCAACCGTGATAGCAACACCGAATGCCGCGCTCCTCTACCCGGCCGTACTCTAAAGAGACCCCCCGGTGAGGACAATGCTTTCCCAACAACCCCACCCTCCCATTGGTATCGCGGAAGAGTAATAACTCCTCACCCAAGACCTTAATCAGCTTAGGCAGGTCCGTTAGCTCTTCACTGAGACCGACAGGGATCCAGTAACGGCGCATCATCTCGCCGCACGGCGTTCCCAGTCCGACTCGGGTTAGTCTTTCATTTTCCGCTTCAGTCATACATCCCTTACTCTAAAGGTGAATCTTTTACAGATTCATTATTAGCACACCCCACCGTCGAATTGATTTAACCGGTTTATTCACTCGGTTCCTTTGCATCGTGGGGCCATGGCATTCATTTCTCATCGGACACCCGACCGTTCCAACTCGCGTTCATAGAGGTCGTGGATCTCCGGATCTTCGTCCTCGTATTCAATCTGGTTTCCCCCTTCTTTCACGTTTTTGGCCTGTCCCTCGGTATGAAGCGCCTTGATGAACTCGTACTTGTGGGGGCTCCAGTGGAATGCCAGATACCGAGCCGGAGACTCTCCGGAATTGAAGTGCTGGTGAAACCACATTTGCGGCGGGACGAAAAGACTGCCTGTTTCCCAGTCCACGCGGGTTCTCTTCTCCCCCTCCGGCCAGAGAAGGGTGTAGCCCCGGCCGCTGAGAATAACGATCTGAAAGCCGGCGCCATGCCGATGGGCTTTCTTGTATGTCCCTACCGGGAACTCCGAGACATGGCTCGCCATGGCCCCGTCAGAGAGTTCAAAATGCATGTTTCTCGATTTCCCGCCACGGTTTACTTGATCAAGCACACGGAAGGTCTGTACATCCGATATGAAGTTACTTTCCCAAATGCGGCC
>JAUXIP010000216.1 GCA_030620935.1 Deltaproteobacteria bacterium
AACGAATGGCCGGATGGTAGAAGGGGCCCCTCCGGTTTCTCTGCCGCCGAACGTAAGCCTTGAGACGAAGAAAATATTCGAGCTGATTTTGGGGAGCTCGCTTCAGATCGATGAAGTAATCCAGAAGAGCGGATTTTCTTCAGCCAAGGTTTCGGAGATCCTCTTGGACTTGGAAATCAAAGGGTTCTTGAAGCAGTTACCAGGAATGAGGTTTATTGGACATCGTTATTCTGATTCCTGAAATAAGAACAGAAAGCACGGAAAACGGAATTCTATAAGCTATGGCAGCAAAAAATCTAGTTATCGTCGAGTCTCCGGCCAAGGCCAAAACATTGGCCAAATACCTTGGAAGGGAGTATCAGATCAAGGCCTCGGTTGGCCACGTGGTCGATTTGCCTAAAAGTAAGTTGGGAGTGGATATCAAAAAGGATTTCACACCGGACTTCCACGTGATTGAGGGAAAAAAGAAGATCGTCGACGAACTCAAGCGTGCGGCTAAGGGTAAGGAAAAGATCTATCTCGCCTCCGATCCGGATCGTGAGGGTGAAGCCATTGCCTGGCATATTGCCGATCAAATTGGTGAGGATCACCACGAAATCCACCGAGTGCTCATCAACGAAATCACTCGAAAAGGAGTCCAAGAGGCGATCGCCAATCCGCAGCGGATGGACCGAAAGAGGTTTGACGCCCAGATCGCCCGTAGAATCCTGGACCGTTTGGTGGGTTACCAGATCAGTCCTCTTCTCTGGAAAAAGGTCAGGCGGGGATTGAGCGCCGGGCGTGTACAGTCGGTAGCGGTGCGTTTGGTATGTGAGAGAGAAAAAGAGATCCGCGCCTTTGTTTCCTTGGAGTACTGGTCTTTAACGGCTATGTTGGATGGTCGGGTTGCACCTTCTTTTGCGGCGCGTTTAGTGCAGTGGCGAGGACAGAAACTCGATATTAAAAAATTTCGCATTGAAAGCGAAAAGAGTGTCCAGGAGATTCTAGGATCCCTGGAAGGTCTACCTTGGACCATCGGCAAAGTAGAAAAGAAAGAACGCCGACGTTACCCTACGCCACCCTTTGTGACGAGCAAGCTCCAACAGGAGGCGGCGCGGAAGCTAGGCTTTCAACCGAAGAGGACGATGCAGATTGCTCAGCAGCTCTATGAGGGAGTGGATTTAGGTCCGGAGGGTTCGGCAGGCCTCATTACTTATATGCGTACCGATTCGACCCGTATCTCTGCAGATGCGTTAAACGGTGTAAGGCAATATATCCAGGGACAATACGGTGACCCCTACCTTCCTGAAAAACCCGTGACGTATCGCTCGAAGAAGGGTGCCCAGGACGCCCATGAGGCTATCCGTCCTACCTCCTTGGAGTATACGCCGGATCGCGTACGCAGGTATTTACGCCGTGATGCCTTTGCCCTCTACTCTCTTATCTGGTCCCGTTTTATTGCCAGTCAGATGGTCCCTGCCCTATATGACCAGACGGCCTTTGATATTCCGGTGGGGGAGGCGCTTTTCCGGGCCACAGGGCAGCAGCTCAAGTTTGATGGATTTATGAAAATATACCTCGAAGGCCGAGATGAGAAAGTAGAGACGGAAAATGGGGGAGAAGGCGATGAGGAGGAGCAGGATAAAGAGGGTTTGCTACCCGACTTACAATTGGGAGACGATCTCAAGCTCCTGTCCATAGAGCCTCGTCAGCACTTTACTCAGCCTCCGCCGCGTTTCACTCAAGCCGCCCTCATCAAAGAGTTGGATGAAAAGGGAATCGGGCGGCCCTCGACCTATGCAGCTATTGTTTCCAATGTCCTGAACCGGGAATACGTTGCCTTAGACGAGAGGAAGTCCCTCATGCCGACAGAGTTGGGGTTCCTGGTGACTGATCTCTTGGTGGATAGCTTCCCTGATATTCTCAATGTGAAATTTACTGCAGAGATGGAAGATTCCTTGGACAAAATAGAAGAGGGCAAAGAAAAATGGCTTAAGGTTATGAAGCGCTTCTACTCTTCCTTTTCCCGGGATCTGAAACGGGCCGAGTCTGAAATGAGGGACGTGAAGAGGGAGGAGATCCCGACGGATATTCCTTGCGAGAAGTGTGGGGCCATGATGGTGGTGAAGTGGGGGCGAAACGGTGAGTTCTTGGCTTGCCCGAGCTATCCTGAATGTAAGAACACAAAGAACTTTACTCGGGACGCAAAAGGTAATGTAAAGGTGGAAGAGGAAGCGGAGATCGATGAGGTCTGTGAAGAGTGTGGTCGCCCTATGCAGCTCCGCTGGGGAAAGTATGGCCGGTTTTTGGGCTGCAGTGGCTATCCCGAATGTAAGACCATTCGGCCAATAGAAAAACCCGTGGATCTCGGAATCCGCTGTCCTGAATGTAAAAAAGGCAATATCCTTGAAAAAAAATCCCGTCGGGGTAAGCTCTTCTACGGCTGCAGCCGCTACCCTGATTGTCAATTCGCCACTTGGGATAAGCCCGTGTCAGAGGCTTGCCCTGAATGCGGGGAGCCCATTTTGCTAGAGAAGGTGACTAAGCGGGCCGGCCAGGTTCGGCACTGTCGAAATAAGGAATGTAGCTATAAAGTCCAGATCGCACAGTGAAACGGTGGGACGGGTCCAGGAAAAAGCCAACACCGAACGATTTGCTGCGATTGATATCGGTACGAACACCATCCTCCTTCTTATAGTCGAGCTCAAGGGAGACGGGGCCTTCCAGGTTTTGGAAGATCGAGCGGAGATCACTCGGATCGGCGAGGGGGTGGATCGTACCTGTTCGATTAGCTTGGCTGGGGAAAAGCGGAGCCTCAAGGTGTTAAAGGAATACCTTTTACAGTGTGAACAACTAGGCGTCAGTGAGATCGTGGCGGTAGGGACCAGTGCCCTCAGGGACGCTCGGAATGCAATGGACTTCAAGTTGCGCGTCAAACGAGAATTGGGGTTGGATCTTCAGGTTCTATCGGGTGAGGAAGAGGCCTCGTATACTTACCTGGCCGTTCAGAAAGGACTCGCCCTTGGAGGAAGAGAAGTGTTGGTGGTAGATGTTGGAGGAGGGAGCACGGAGTTAATCTGGGGCAAGGACGGTGAGCTTTTCCGTTCGACAAGCCTCAACATAGGATCGGTGAGGCTAACGGAACGATTCCTTTCCTCGGATCCGGTTAAGGAAGAAGAATTCTCCCGCCTGAAAATGATGATCGATCGCAAGTTGGAGCCATTGCTCGTTGAATGGGGGTTGGAGACATGTTCTCCTACCATGGTAGGCATCGCGGGAACGTTTACCACCTTGGCTGCGGTGGAGAAAGGGCTTCATCAGTATTCCCATAGTGAAGTCCATGGGTGTCGTCTTAGCCGAGCGGAAATTCAGCGACAGCTTCGTCTCTTCAAAGGCAAGACAATTGCCGAACGCAAAGGGATCGCCGGATTGGAGCCAAAGAGGGCCGACGTGATTCTGGCCGGCACTTTACTGATAGATAGAATCATGGCCCTTTTCCGAATGGAGCAGGTGATCGTGAGCGATCAGGGGATCCGCTACGGTCTGCTCAACGAAAGGCTCGGAATGTGTCAAGTGGAACATGGATAACCAAAGCCTAGTAGTTCTTAAAGAGGTTACCAAGCAGTACTCTTCCGACTTTCCACCTGCAATCTCCTGTTTGACCTTAACCTTAAACCGGCGAGAGATCTTAGCTCTCTTGGGTCCGAGTGGTTGCGGCAAGACAACAGCGTTGCGTTTGATCGCCGGCTTCGAGATCCCGGATGAGGGGGCCGTTATTTTAGACGGAGTGTCTATGGCTGGGAACGGTTCCTGGGTCCCCCCGGAGGTAAGAAAAATCGGCATGGTCTTCCAGGACTATGCCCTTTTTCCTCATTTGACCGCTGGGGAGAATGTGGCCTTCGGCCTTCAGGGAAGGGCCAAGAGGGAAAAAGAGGCAAAGGCCAGAGAAGTTTTGGCCATGGTAGGAATGGATGAAATGGCTCGGCGTTATCCGCACGAGCTCTCTGGTGGGCAACAGCAAAGGGTTGCTTTGGCACGGGCTCTTGCACCTGCCCCCTTGGTCCTTCTCCTCGATGAGCCGTTCAGTAATCTGGATGCGGACATGAGGGAAGAGACTCGCCAGGAGGTGGAAACGATCCTTCGGGAGTCCGGAATGAGTGCTATCCTGGTTACCCATGACCAAGAGGAAGCATTCTCCATGGCGGACCGCGTTGGAGTTCTGAACAGTGGTTCCTTGGAGCAGCTTGATGCCCCGGAGATCCTTTACCACATTCCGGCAACGCGCTTCGTTGCCGACTTTGTGGGGGAGGCGGACTTCTTGCCCGGTGAGATTCAAGAAGGGATCACGACCGAAGTGGGAATATTTCCTGACGGTTCCGGCCTTCCTAAGGGCACGAGAGTCGAGTTGATGATTCGACCTGATGACGTGGATTTTGAACCAAGCAGGGACGGGAACGGTATCATTGCCGGAAGAAAATTCCGCGGATCGGAAAATCGATATGCACTAGAATTGCCGTCCGGTATTCAACTGCGAAGCAGTCAGTCCTCGGACCGGGTCCTCTCACCAGGAACAACGGTTAAGATCATGGTTAGGCCGACTCATATCGTAGCCTTTCCTCTCTAGCCCGCATTTCTCACTGGGGCGCGAAGCGAGGGCGCGCGGATGCCCGGAGATACAAGGCGCGCGAGAGACAAAGCGCACAGGCGACCTGT
>JAUXIP010000211.1 GCA_030620935.1 Deltaproteobacteria bacterium
ACGAGCAACTATAAGATCGTCGGTTTCTCCTCAGAAGTGGAGCTGGCTCAACTCGCCGCCATCGGGAAGAAGCATAAAATTCCCGTGATGGAGGACCTGGGTAGCGGCGCGCTCATTGACTTAGCTCGGTACGGGCTCCCCAAGGAGCCGGTGGTTGCAGAGCGAGTCGCCCTGGGTGCTGATATTGTAACTTTCAGCGGCGATAAGATACTAGGCGGCCCGCAAGCAGGTCTCATCGTCGGCAAAAAAGTCTGGGTCGGCCGGATGAATAAAAATCCCCTTAAAAGGGCTTTGCGCTGCGGCAAACTTACGCTGGCGGCTTTGGAGGCTACCTTGAGACTCTATCAACAATCCACCCATATCGCCGAAGTCATCCCGACCCTTAAGGCCTTTACCCGACCGGTTGAAGAGATCGAGGAGATGGGAAAGCAGATCCTCCCTATTCTACGGAAAACTTTGGGGGAAGGGTTTTCTCTATCCTTGGAAGAGTCCTCATCTCAAATCGGCAGCGGTGCCCTACCGACGGAGGAGATTCCGACGAAAGTCATCGCTATCGAGAACTCCGACATAGGAGCGGAGCGGATCGCCCGGAGGTTTCGTGAAGCGAGCCCGCCGATCTTAGGCCGCATCAAGGAGGACCGTTTCTTGCTTGACTTGAGGACAATCTTCGATCCCAAAGAGCTGATCCCAAATTTTCAATAGTCGATCACGATCGCATCCATTCCAATCGACAGCCAAAGATACCCTAGAAACGCGCTATTTTTGGGTTCCTGTCAGACAGTAATTCAGCATCCTGTCGGCCAACAATGTCGTTTCAGGAACAATTTCCACGGAAAATCGATCTAAAATATAACAGCAGAGGTGGAGACTCGCCTCACCTGTTTCTCAGGAAATTGCAATTCAGTGAAGATAAGGGTAGCGTGGAAAGATCGGCTCAGAGGATGATCAAGTATCCTACGGGAGATCTGTGTGATAAAAACCATCGGCTTTTTGATTCTTTTAATCCCTCTATCGGACGTCTCGGCAGATGAGAATAGGATACCCGTTGATTGTAAGGTACGGGCCGTTTTTTCAAGTCAGGGAAGCCTAGGAGAAGCTATCCTGAGCGAAATCCGCCAGGCAAAGTCAAAACTATCGGTAGCCCTCTACGGATTCAACAACGTGGTGATGTGCAATGAGTTGGTCAAACTCGCCAAGCAAGGCGTAAATGTGAGAGTCAAAGTTGACGAGTCCAAGACCCTGAGCAAGAAGAGGGGTGTCACGGTAGTTAGTATTCTTAAGGATGCCGGCATCTCTGTGCAGACTGTCGGCCAGGAAAGAAGAAATCACAACAAATTCATCGTAATCGATGAAGCGAAGGTCATAACAGGATCTTACAATTGGACTCTAAGAGCGGAGCGGAATTGGGAAAACGTCCTTGTCCTCGACTGCCCAGAATTGGCCCAAAAGTACGAAAGGGAATGGGAGGAGATCCGCTAATGACTTTAACGATCTCACAAAGGATGGGCCAATTCTAGGTCCAGATATTGAGCCATACGCCGACATAATGGACGCCAACGTACAACCACAAAATATACCCGGCCACGGCGACGATCAGGGCAAATGCAGCGATATTGACAATCTCATTTCTTTGCTTCTTTGCTTGGTTAACAGTGCAAATTCCTCTTCTCCGTCGAAAGTACCACAAGAGAGAAATAGCCAAGAGTACTAGACCCGTAATCCGAAATGCCCAGCTGTATTGACCATAAAAAACATCAGCCAGAGACGCCGCAAAGGAAGCACTCCCCAAACCGAGCGCAACCAAGATCACCGGCGACAAACAGCAGAGTGACGCAACCAGCACCGGCACCCCTGCCAGTTTCATGGCGGTTTTTAAATTGTTCCTCGTATTAGCCACGTTCTGTTATTCCCCCTGGGCCCATGCTTTGAGCTCTTTATAGCTTGCAGAGCCACAGATGAACTTGCTCGTCTTCTTGTTCCAGAAGAACGGGATGCCGTCGCACTTCCCAGCAGCCACCTTCGTGAAATCGGCTAGATTGCCGGGATCGTGCCAGATCTCTTTTCTGACAAGTTTCACGCTGAGATCATTTTCCAATTGCTGAACCACAGGCGCCATCTTTTCACAATATTTACAATCGTTGCCATAGTATTCTATCAAGTCGTCAGGCATGAGTTCGCCCCTCTGTCATCCCAGCGTTACTGATTGATAAGAATTCGCCTTCTTGGAAACCCGTATTCCGATGGGAGCAGAAGGTGTTTATCAAATTCCATACGACAAGTCTTCCACTCCATCAATCAGGTAAATCTCTCTCGCAACCAGGCTATCGCCCTTTCAGTCGCCGACCCTGGGTTATAGAAAAGATCCTTAGCCATTGCGCCGTGGATGTCCGAGTAACGCATGGGTTCCTTGAGGCTGCTGCTAACCGCCTCGACGACGTCCTCAGGCTGCTTTACAACAACGCCGCCACGTCGGCCCCAGGTGCCCAGGTCCACCAGCGCGCCTTTCTTAATCGTTTTCTTGATCAACTTCGGGACATCAAGGAACACAACGGGTCGATCCATCAGCGAATACTCGTTTGACACCGACGATGCGTCGGTGATCAGCAAATCCGCTAGGAAGAGGAGCGGGATCACGTCGGCGTTTCCCGGAACGGGCCGGGTATGCGCATCTTCCAGACTGGCAAGTTTAGCGGGCCAATTTTGAGATGTATCCTTAGGATGGTCGTGGGGCTTGATCAGCAGGTCGTATTTTTCCGATTTTACCAGACGCCGGATCACCTCCTCACCCATGATGTCAAGCGAGTTGTGTCGCTGCCCGGTCGGGGCATAGAGAAGGACCGGGCGGGTCCCGTCGAATCCGTACTGGCGCAGGAGAGCTTCCCGTTTGAGTTCTCCATTGAGAAGCCGGTCTGTCTTGGGAAACCCGATCTTCACTGCCCGTGGGTCGTTCTCCATAAGCAGGTCGGCCTCCAAGAATTTCCGATGCATGTAGGGGCCGACGATAAAGTAGAAGTCATAGCCCATATTCTGCTCGCGGACGGCCATGTTCCTGAAGGAGATGCCGTGAAAGATCTGAATAAGGGTTCCCGCTTTTCTCGGGGCGAGCGGCTTGGTGTTTGCAGAAAACAACACATCGAAGTCGCGGGTTTCAATCTCTTCGACAGAGAGAATTCGATCCTTCGGAAGGCCAAAAGGCTCGTACATAGCTTGCTCATTGTGCTTGACTCCGCCCTTCGTTTTGGTTTCCAACCCCCCCGAGACAAACACTTCAAACGCCGGCAGGCTCACCAGGCGTTCGTAAAGTGGCCGAAAGCAGACAAAGTGCACCGGGGCATGTCCGGTAAACAGGAATGTTGTTGACTTACCCATGGCAGCCTCCTTTCTATGTTAATTTATTGACAGAATAATTAAATTTCCAGATGATCGCACTGGACTAGATTCAATTAGGCAGCTACTTTTACGACCTTTACCTTCATCTGGCTCGTATCACAACCAGGAATGGATGGGCAGACCTGATCCCGCGCCTGATCTAGATCCTTAGGAAAGTCGATCTCTACCCAGGGCAGCCCCGCAATATCGACCGCACGGATCGGCACTTTGGCGGCAATCCGGCTGACAGCAGCCGGTGCCCATTGATTTTCGTTTCCTGCCGCAATCTGCGAGTCCGCCTCCGAGAACAGGAGATCCGCCGCCCGCTCGTCGAACTGAAGAATCCCTACATTTTCGCCCTTGGTTTCCGCCTGAGGAAGGTCTTTGCCCATCGCCTTCAGGTAGCTGCCCTCCAAGGCTACCTTCATCTGCTCTTCCTCCGTTCCCGAGGAGGAGTCATAGGCCAGGGCGCTGCCATTGACAGCCAAGACCCGGTGGAAAACATCGGGATGCGCAAGGACGTCGCAGTTCATCAGGACAAAGGGCCCAGAGACCCAATCGCGAGCTAACCAGAGGGAGTACAGACTGTTGGTCTCGGCGTAGCGGGGATTTACGATACACTTGCCAGTGCTACCAAGAACGGCGCAAACTTCGTCAGCGCGGTAGCCGGCCATAATGCAGACGGAATCAATGCCGACAGAGGCGAGTAGCTCCAGTTGGTGCTCGATGAGGGGACGATCCCCTACCCGCACAAGACTCTTGTGACCCCCCTTTGTGGCGGCCCTGAGACGGCTGCCTTCTCCCCCTGCGAGAATAACCGCTTGTTTCATCATAACGGTTCCCTCCTTAACGATTGATTTGCTCCTGTGTCCTCTTCCTGACCTAAGTCCGTTCCCACCTTACTCTTTGCCTGCTTTAACCACTCTGCGGGCCGGCCGTCGAAGACGATTCGGCCCCGCCGAAGCTCGATCACGCGGTCAAACCGCTCGATCGCGTCCGGGCGGTTAAAGGTGGCAATAACAGTGACTTGGTCGGCTGCGTCAAGAAGGGCGTCGACCATTTTCTTGGCCTTACGGTCAGAAAGGACGCCTGCCGGGTCATCCAGTAACCATAGGGAGGCGTTGCTCAGGATGATGCGGGCCAAGCCGAGCGCCCTGCGCTCGCCAAACGAGAGATCGGCCGACCCAACTTTGCTGTCCAAGCCGGCAGGCCGACGATTGACAACTGCCTGCGCCCCACTACGGCGCATGATTTTAAAGGTTTTTTTGGAGGCGTCTCCAGTAGGCAAACCTAAGAACTCCCGTATCGCACGCCGACGCCAGGACGGATCCTCAGGAAGGTATGCAACCTCCTGCGACCACGCCAGACCCGCGATCTCTCTGCGATCAACCCCATCCCACAGCAC
>JAUXIP010000158.1 GCA_030620935.1 Deltaproteobacteria bacterium
ATCTAGATCCACTATCATAAAAGCACTCCTTTCTATTGTGCTTTCAGGAATGTTTTCCGAAATTCCGCCTCGTATTCCTTGTACCTGGGAAAATAGTCCGCCCAATCGATCCTGCCCAATTTCAGCTTGGTGATCCGGTCAAGGAGCGGAGCAAGGTCCGACCGGGTAACATTCCTACCTAAACTCCTCATTACTGTCTGCCCTTCCCGCGAAAGAATATAGTCAATAAATAGCCGCCCCACATTCGGATGTGGCGACTTATTGGGCAACGCAACACCATTGGCAGGATTCGGAATGACCGGTTCGATAGCCACCCAATCAATCGGCGCCCCTTTCTGAATTAAACTGTACGCGGTGTTGTCTCGCAGAGTCATGAGCAAAGAAAACTCTCCGGCGGCCAGCAGCTGGGCCAACAAGGTATGACCGCGGCGTACGTGAATTTGCTGCTTAGCAAACTGTTGCATAAACTCTTTCCCTTTAGCTTCGCCCAAAAGATGGATTTGAGTGATGTACCACTCTACATACGTTGGATCCAACCCTATCGTTCCCTTCCACTTGGGATCAAGAAGATCCTGATGGTTCCTGGGTGCCTGGTCGGCTGGAACCAATGTTTTGTTATAACCAATCAGCTCGAGATTCGCATAAATCCCTGTCCAATGACCATCCTTATCTTTATAGATATCTCGGATATGCTTTCTCTCGGGCGACTCATAATGACGGAAAAAACCGCTCTTTTTTAGCTGGAAACTCTCGGCACCGCTTATCTGGTACACATCGGCCAGGTGAACCCCAGCCCTTACCTCGGCAGCGATTTTTTGAGCTAATTTATCACCTCCGGCGCGATAGTAGCTGACTTTGATAAAAGGGTACTTCTCTTCGAAGTTCTTGATGACGGTCTGCATGTGGACTATCTGCATGGTTCCGTAGAGCATCAACTCCCCCTCTGTCTTTGCTTTCTCAATCCAAGGAGACTGAGCCGCCCAACTAGTGGAACTGCAGGCAAAAATGACAACAGAAACCAAAATGGTATAGAGTGTATTCATGAATGCACCTCCTAATTCCCGAAGTTTCTCCTCGGTGATGATCACTCGTGGGTCAAACCCCGTTAACTGTGGCCTAGCTATCATGTTCTCGTGTAATCTGCCACTCATAAATCGACCCGGAAGCAAGGTCAATAGAGATTCGGTAAACTTGACATTCGATAGGATGGTGTATAATTTAGACCTTTAAGGTCTAGATCATAGCAGATATCGAGACAATACGAGAAGATAGAGGAGGAAAAATGGCGAAGACCTTCAAGGAGCTCATGGATCACGCCAGAAAAGAAATCACGGAGGTTTCTGTTCAAGAAGCCATGGACCTTCTGGCAAAAAATGGGACCTATCTCCTGTTGGACGTCCGGGAAAAAGATGAGTATCGGGAAGGCCACCTGGAGGGTGCCGTCTCACTACCTCGCGGTTTTCTCGAGATCAAGGTTGAACAGACCGTTCCTGACACATCAACGCCTATCATCGCCTACTGCGCTGGCGGAACCCGCTCGCTCTTGGCAGCCAAAGATCTGAAGGAAATGGGTTATCAAAACGTGCTTTCCATGGCCGGCGGATACACGGCTTGGAAAACCGCGGGCTATAACTGGGTTCAGGATTATCAATTCACACCTGAACAGCTGACCCGATATAGCCGCCACTTCCTTCTACCGGAAGTAGGCGAAGAGGGCCAGGCCAAGCTTCTCAAGGCGAAGGTGCTTTTAATCGGGGCCGGAGGACTAGGCTCTCCGTCGGCTTATTATCTCGCAGCGGCCGGCGTAGGAACCCTGGGGATCGTCGACAATGACGTGGTCGATCTTTCCAATCTCCAAAGACAGATTCTTCACACAAACGATAGAGTCGGGATGCCTAAAACCGAGTCCGCCCAATTAACGCTTCAGGCGCTCAATCCCGATGTTCATGTTATTCCGTACCAGGATAAACTGACGTCTGAGAACATCATGGAGATCATCAAGGACTATGACATTATTGTCGATGGATGCGATAATTTCCCCACACGCTATCTGGTCAATGACGCCTGCGTGCTGACTAAAACACCAAACGTGCACGGAAGCATCTTCCAGTTTGAAGGCCAGGCATCGGTCTTTTATCCCGGCAAGGGACCCTGCTATCGCTGCCTCTATCCCGAACCTCCCCCTGCCGACATGGCGCCGAGTTGCCAAGAGGCCGGGGTGCTGGGAGTCCTCCCTGGACTGATAGGGGTGATTCAGGCTTTGGAAACCATTAAGCTGATCTTGGGAAAGGGAGAAACCCTTGTAGGACGCTTGCTCTGCTTCAACACCTTGACCATGGAGATCACAACGCTTAATCTCAAGTCTGATCCCGGTTGCCCCATGTGCGGGGATAAGCCGACTATTAAAAAGCTTATCGATTACGAAGAATTCTGTAACCTACGGGCCGCTCATGCGGCCTAGACAAGCCGTTTCCCCGGCTGAAGAAAGGCCGACCTTGAGTCGGCCTTTCGTATTTTATGCGGCCTCTCTTCTCCACGACCCATCCCCACGACTTTTTTTAGAGCGCCTATCTCCTCCCTTGAAAGCGGCCGCATTTGCCCTACCGGAAGGGATCCAAGAGTGATCGGCCCCAGGCGTGTGCGCTCCAGCTTTTCGACAAAATAGCCTAGGGCCCGAAACATCCGGCGGACCTCGCGATTGCGCCCTTCATGAATCTCCACGTCGAGCCAGGCATTTTTCCTTAAGAGCTTCCGAACCGTCACCCTGGCGGGAGCGGTCATTCCATCTCCCAGCCGAATGCCTCGGCGCAGGCGCTCCAGCTCACTCTCGGACAGGCGCCCGCTGATTTTGACTCGATAAACTTTTGTAATGCCATACCGCGGGTGACTCAGCCGCTGAGCCAAAGCCCCGTCATTGGTCAACAGAAGAAGTCCGGAGGAGTTAAAGTCCAGCCTCCCGACCGGGAAAAGACGTCCCCGCCTACCCAGAGCCTCCAGCCACGCGCCTAAGTTCGGGCGGCCCTCGGGATCCTCCATCGTCGTAAGAAGACCGGTTGGCTTGTGAAATAAAAAATAGCGAGGCGAGGATTGAGAAATGAGTTTGCCGTCAACTTTAATTTTGTCCCTGCCGGGTTCAGCCTGAGAGCCCAATTTTTTGACCACCACCCCATTCACCGTCACCCGTCCCTCTTGAATCCACCGCTCCGCTTCCCGTCTCGATGCCACCCCTGCCCGGGAAAGAATTTTCTGCAAGCGCTCCATCCTACTCGTCCATTGTCTCGGGCGGGGTCACCTCCTCAGAAACTTGGAGACGGGCCATTTCTTCCATTTCTTTGAGAGTGGGTAAATTGCTGAGGTCCTTGAGATTGAACGTCTCTAAAAATTCGGCCGTGGTACCGTACAGAAAAGGTCTGCCGGGAACATCCTTGCGGGCAACGATCCGCACCATGCGACGCTCCAAAAGAGTGGATAAAACCCCATCGACGTCTACCCCGCGGATCGCCTCGATCTCCGCGCGGGTAATGGGCTGTTTGTAAGCGATGATCGCCAGAGTCTCCAGCATCGGACGCGTCATGCGTGCGGCCCGCCCCTGAAGCAGGTTTTTGATCCAATCGGCATTTTCCCTGGGAGTCCTCAACTGATACCCTCCTGCCACCTCCACGACGCGAAAACCCCGGCCTGCCGTTTCATATTCGGCTCCCAGTTCTTCCAAGACGGAAAGAACCTTTTCTTTCTCAACTTCTGCGATAACCTCACCGATGCGACGCGACGTTAAGGGGGTCTCGGTCACAAAGAGCAAACTTTCGAGGATAGACTTTAATCGATCACGCTCCATGCCCGTCTCCTTCGATCTCATGCCCGGCCACTCTGGTCTGAATTTCCTCTAAAGTCCCAGCCAGCTCCATCATGATGGGCCCCTCCTGCTCTTCCTGTCGGATTCTAATGGCCCGGATCCTAACCAGCTCCAAAACGGCGAGAAACGTAACGACGACTTCCATGCTGGAAGTCGCATGCACAAAGAGAGACTGAAAAACCAGTTTTCCCTTTTGGCGCAGATCGTCCAGGACAAGATTCATTTTCTCACGCAAGGATATCTTTTCAAGAATAACCTCATGGGCGCTGTCTTTCGGCAACCTTTCCAGGACATCACGCAAGGCTGAAATCAAATCGAAAAGAGAAAGCCCCTCGAAACCGACGGATTCAGCTTCCTCCGGGACTTCCGAGGAACGGACAAAGACATCTCTCCTGAGAATCTCCCGGCCCTCGAGCTCTTCTGCGGCCTCTTTGAATCTTTGGTACTCCATTAGCCGGCGGATCAACTCCTCCCTGGGATCTCCTTCTTCTTCCTCCTCTTCTTCCTCTTCACCTGCAGGAAGTAACATTCTCGATTTGATGTGAATCAAGGTCGCCGCCATCACCAGGAACTCGCCGGCCACATCCAGATTCAAACCCTGCATCAGCTCTAAAGTGGCCAGGTACTGCTCCGTGATCATCGCAATCGGGACATCCGCAATACTGACCTCATTCTTTTTAATGAGGTGGAGCAAGAGATCCAGGGGACCTTCGAAGATTTCGAGCTGTACTTGGGCACTCATGATTCTTCAGAGAATCCGATTCTCCTACAACCCCACGGCCTCACGCACCTCCTCCATTGTCTCGCTCGCCTTTTCCTTGGCAAGACGATCTCCCGTCGCAAGCACATCCTCCACATCGTGAGGTCGTCGTTCGTAAGACGCCCTCTTCTCTTGCAAAGGCGCCAACTCTTCGACGACGTGTTTGATCATCACCTTCTTGCACTCCAGACAACCAATCCCGGCCGTGCGACAACCTTTGGAGACATAGTCGATCTCGTCCGGAGTACAATAAATCTTGTGGAGCTGAAAAGCAGGACACTTCTCCGGCTCTCCCGGATCCTGCCGTCTGACCCTGGCCGGATCGGTTATCATGCGGCTGAGCTTCCGGTCGATTTCCTTCGGAGTGTCCGAAAGAAAAACCGCATTGTTATAACTCTTGCTCATCTTCCTTCCATCCAGACCCGGAAGCTTTTGCGTCTCGGTCAAAAGGATCTCGGGTTCTGGAAAAATGGGAGAATAGAGTTGGTTAAAACGGCGCACAATCTCCCTTGTCAGCTCCACATGGGGCGCTTGATCAACACCTACCGGAACTTTGTCGGCCTTGTACAAAGTAATGTCCGCCGCCTGGAGAACCGGATATCCTAAGAAGCCATACGTGGAGAGATCTTTCCCTGCCAGTTCACGGATCTGCTCTTTATAGGTAGGATTTCTCTCCAGCCAGGGGACCGGAGTAATCATGGATAAAAGCAGATGAAGCTCCGCATGCTCCTTGACGCTGGACTGGCGAAACAGCACGCTTCGCTGAGGATCCAGGCCAACGCCTAACCAGTCCAAAAGCATGTCGAGAGTGCTCTGCCGAATCCCCTGAGGGGACGAATAGTCCGTGGTGAGCGCATGCCAATCCGCAATGAAGAAGAAGCAGCGATACTTTTCTTGCAGGCCCACCCAGTTTTTCAACGCGCCGTGGAGATGACCTAGATGAAGAAGGCCCGTCGGCCGGGCCCCGCTAACGATCGTTTGCATAAACTTTTTTGTCTAAACCATGCCAAAGAATATACTAAACAGAAAATTAAGGGCTGGTCCCATGAGGGCATCCACC
>JAUXIP010000271.1 GCA_030620935.1 Deltaproteobacteria bacterium
TGCACTTTGCACAGAGTCCACCTAAAGTAGGGTGCAAAGGAGGACAGTATGAAAGCAAAACTGAAAACATCTGTTTCATTGATCGCAATTGTGGGCGCCGCTCTTTTCCTGCAGGCGGCTTCACCCAATGCCAAGCTGGATTTTGAAAAAGCGTTGGTTTTGGAAGAGGTCGAGGGTCGATTGGAGGAAGCCATTATCCTTTATCAAAAAATAGTGTCGGAGGCAGAGGACGATGCTCTGGCGGCACAAGCCCAACTGCACATTGGCACCTGCTATGAAAAGCTGGGAAGAGAAGAGGCACAAAAAGCCTACCGGGCGGTGGTTGACAAGTATCCCTCCCAGCAGGAGGCGGTCCGTCTGGCGGGAGAGGCCCTGGCGCGGCTGACTGCTGACCAGAAGGAGCCGGCTGGCACTATGACCGTGCGCGAGTTCATGCGCAGCGGCGAATTTAGCTACGACAAGATCTCCGATCCCACCATTGGCGCTAGCGAGGTTGCCATCAGTAGTGATGGGCAAATTTTTGTTTACACGGATTGGATGACGGGCGATCTGGTAGTGAAAAATTTATCGACCGGTAAGACTTACGCGCTTTACGACGTCAATTGGTTTAAATCGGAGGAATTCTTCGAGGCCCCTGTCTTGTCCCCTGATGAGAAAAGAATCGCCTATTTGAGCTTTTCTTGGGCCAATAAGCAAGAGGTGGCAAGAATCGATACGGACTCCGTGCAGGGAGGAAACCGCGAAACCCTCTATACAGACAAGAGTGCATTCTACCTCATTCCAAATGATTGGAGCTCCGACGGAAATAACATATTGGCTACCTTCGAGGCGGTAGATCGGTCCGTTTCTCTTGTAACGGTCAGCACGAAATCAAAAAAAATGCAGCGACTGGTTACACTGAATTGGGAGTATCCAAGGCGTGCTCAATATTCTCCGGATGGCCGCTTTATCGCTTACGATTCGACCAAGGATGGGGAGCGCAAGATTTATCTGATCAGCTCCGATGGGCTACAAGAGCGTGTGCTCGTTGATTCTCCAGGCGAAGATGATTCGCCTCTGTGGAGTCGTGATGGCCGTTTTTTGCTGTTCCGGAGTAATCGGTCCGGAAATTGGGACTTGTTTGTCCTCCCTATGGAAGATGGACAGCCGGTTGGGGATCCGTTGCTGATTAAGTCAAATCTCGGCGAGAGCACCTTCCTTCGCAGCATGACCAGTGACGGTAAGCTTTTCTACGCGGAGCAAGTAGTCGGCCCCGATATCGTACTAATGGAGAGACCTGACCAATCCGGGACTAACGGTAAGTTCAGGAAGCTTCCCAAGACTCAAACCAGAAGCCAATATGGAGCCCAGTTTCTCCCGGACGCAAAGCGCCTGGTCTTTATTGTCGGACCTGTCTATCCCTACGCGGGAGGAAGTCAAATCCTGCGCATCGCCGACCTAAATGGGAAGGTTATTAAAGACCTACCGTCGAGAGCCGAGCTCCGGTGGATTTGGAGCGCTTCCTTCTCACCTGACGGAAAGAAAATAGCAGTGGTGGGGGATGACCAAAAACGTCAGACCAAAATCTTTTTACTTTCCGCCGAAACGGGAAAGGTTCTCAGGCAATTCGCGCCACTGACGCAACAGGGTTTGGCTATTCTTCTTGATCGTAATCGCGACGGTAATCACTGGTCACGAGACAGTCGGCTTCTTTACTTTACAGGAGCAAACCAGGAAGCGAAGGAGATTGTTTCTGTGACGCTTGACGTCGAGAGCGGGAAGACAGTGTTGAGGGCGCTTCCGGACATCTTTTTTGCTGCCGGCAGTCATGTTGCCAAGGTTTCGCCCGATGAAAATTATCTCATTATGGCGGTCAATACCAATTCCCCGGCTAGACAGGAGATTGAAGCCAATCTTGTACTCCGGTCTTTGGCGGACGGAAGCGAGAAAGTGTTGAGAAGAAATGTGCAGATCTTTTGGATCACATGGGATCATGATTCTCGACATGTCTTTTACAAGAAAGGGAAAGATGTGGACCGGCTTTATCGGTTGAGCATCGAAACTGGCACCGAGGAAGTTTTTTCGGAGAGTTCTAAGGACCTAAGGATCACAGATGTCAGTCGAGATGGCAAATATCTGGTCTTTCAGAAAGAGGAGCAAGATTGGCGGATCTGGGTGCTGGAGAATTTTCTGCCGGAGAGCAGAGACCAGATAGCCCGCCGTTGAGCTGGGGAAACTAGATTGAGCAATCGCCATGCGAGTTCTCTTCTTTCTTCTCGCCCTTCAAATTCCCCTCGGTCTGGACCGCGGCCTTCTCGCCCCGCCGGAAAATCCGGTGACGGAAGAGAAGGCCGCTCTCGGTCGGCTACTCTTTTTCGACAAGCGGCTCTCGCTCGACAACAGTCTGGCCTGCTCCGATTGCCACCGACCGCGTCGGGCCTTTAGTGATGATAAACGGGTCGCGGTGGGCGTTAAAAATCAGCACGGCAACCGCAACACACCAGCCATCGTCAACCGGGCCTACGGACGCTTCATTTTTTGGGATGGAAGAATTCCCACGCTGGAAGAGCAAGTCTTGCAGCCCATCCAAAATCCAAAAGAAATGGCGGCTGATCTTCCAGTAGTCGTCGAGAGATTGCGGGCGGATTCCACTTATCGTGAGCTCTTCCAAAAAGTTTTTGGCACTCCGCCCAATGTCCGTTTGCTCGCTTATGCTCTGGCTACTTACGTTCGGACGATCCTCTCCGGCGCTTCACCCTACGATCGTTATGAAGCCGGGGAAAAGACGGCTCTCAACCCGCTGGAGCAAGAGGGGCTGCGTCTGTTTCGCGGAAAAGCCAGCTGCGCCATCTGCCATTCAGGCAGTAACCTTACGGATGAAGACTTTCACAACACGGGTATCGCCTGGAATGGGCAACGGTTTTTGGACTCCGGTCGATTAGCAGTCACCCGAGAGAAACAGGACCAGGGTGCCTTCAAGACGCCCACCCTGCGCGAGATCGCCCGGACAGCTCCCTACATGCATGACGGTAGCTTACAAACTCTGGAGGAAGTAATCGAATTTTACGACCGAGGTGGTAATCCCAATCCCTACCTGGACCCAGATCTGAGACCTCTAAATCTGACAGCTGAAGAGAAAGGTGCTCTGGTGGCTTTTCTTCGGAGCTTGAACGGAGAGGTCCGGGAAGGCGGTTTGCTACGAAATCCTGGACCCAGTGGCGGCACTCAGGCAGTTGGCCGAAACGAGGCCGAATATCGATCCGGGCCGCGTGGATATAAGAGGCCTATCACTCGGTGGCTCAAGGCTCCTGATGTAAATCAAGTCGGTGTTTCCGCTAAAACATCCGCCCAGGGGTCGCCAGTACGAGCCGTCGAGAACTGGTTTGAGGAACTCAACAGCCTGGTGCCTACCAACTGAAAGGCGCACTTATGGGAACGTCCGTTTCAGGTCTCAATGTAAAACGGCTCATTATGGTTCCGGCATTGATCGCACTCGCGGTCACGATTGTTCGTTTGGTGGGTGAGATAAGCGGCGGACCGTCGAGCCTTTTCAACCGCGCAGCAGGTGGGGGAGGGGCGCTTGTGGGCATTGTTTGGCTGGTGCCTATCTTTGGGGTCTACTTTGCGATCAAGTTGGTGCGTGGAGGTTTTGGGCCGGAGAGCGTTGGCAAAGTGATCGGATTGGCGGTTGCGGGGCTGGTCATAGGATATGCGAGTAACTTCCTGATCTTCGCTCTCTTAGAGGGAGATCCTACTGTCAGCCTTAGTCTCGGCGAAGCAATCGGTCGACAGCTGGGGTTTGCCGTTGCCTCGATCGTCGCCGTCTTGATCTTACGCAAAGGGTGGCCGGCGTTCTTTAAAACCATGATCTACTATGCCTTCGCGTCACGCATTCCTGTGTTGATCGTGATGCTGATCGCCATGCTCGGCGATTGGGGCACCCATTACGAGCTGGGTGCTTCCAATTTTCCGGAGATGGGTTTCCTGACCAAATTTATTTTGATTGCCCTGTTTCCCCAAATGACCATTTGGATCATGTTCACGATGGTGATCGGAACTCTGTTTGGTGGCATTGCTGCTGTTCTGGTGCGGCCCAAGACCCCTACTGAGGGGGCAAAATCATGATCGGCCAAACCATCTCCCACTATCGCATCACAGAGAAGCTAGGCGGCGGTGGGATGGGTGTGGTCTACAA
>JAUXIP010000354.1 GCA_030620935.1 Deltaproteobacteria bacterium
CCGGCCGCGATGGCCTGAACCAACAGATGCCAGAAAAAAAGCGGACTCTGCCACAGCTCGCGCCCCTTCGCCTGAGCAAACAAAAAAGCGGTATAACAGGCCGAGCCAATAGCCAAGAGTGCTGTCGGCCAGACGATCCATACCGACACCACCCCTTTCGTAATACCTGACAAGAGCCATGCGGAGGACAGCAAACCGTAAACCATTAGCACATAGCCGCCAAGAACCAGCCAGGAACGTGGATTGGGTTTAGTCAAAAGATAATAGAACCGGTCGGGCCGCTTGAGATCGAAGATGAGCAATAGAGCGGTCGCGGTGAGAAAAACCAGCGCCAAAAGCGGACTCATAAGATTGAGTAGTATTGCCTCTCCGGAAAATCCCATGTGCAGAAGCAAGGCTGCGACCAAAAGGACCCCGGCGGCGATGGACTTCGTCCAAAGGTAAGAAGCGACCTTGCCGCCCCACAGTTGCGGATGGGCTACATCATAAACTTCGCGCGCGGCCCCCGGTGTAGATCGATTTCCGTTCTCGCGCGCCAAAGCATACAAATCCTCACCCGGCTGCTTCTCCGACCAAAAATGGGCGGGCTGAGTTTGCATCATCGTCGGCTGGAGCAAATCTCCATCCACTCCGACATAAAATAGCTTCGGCCGGGTTCCCTTCTCCGGCTTACGCACGCTGACCTTTTGCGTGGCTACGATGCGGCTCACCGCGCTCGCGGGATCGTCGAGATCTCCGGAGATGATCGCCTGCGTCGGGCAGACGACCTCGCATGCGGGTTTGTAGCCCATCTCGACGCGCGAGGCGTCGAAATTGCACTTGGCCGCGGTGTTTTTGTTGGGATCGATGTAAAGGGCGTCGTAGGGGCAGGCCTGCATGCAAGACTTGCAGCCGATGCAACGCTCGCTGTCGAAGTCCACAATTCCGTCCTGCCTGCGGAACAGGGACACTGTAGGACAAATTTCAATGCAGGGAGCGTCGTCACAGTGGTTGCACCGCAGCACGGCGAAATGGCGCCGGGTGTCCGGGTACTCCCCTTTCTCAATGTATTTGACCCACGTGCGGTTCACCCCGATCGGAATGTTATGTTCTTGCTTGCACGCGACCGTGCAAGCATGACAGCCGATGCAGCGATTTTGGTCAATGACGAAGCCGTAGCGCATAGCCACGGTAAGAATAACTAGAGAGTACACTTACGGCAAATAAATTGTGGGGTGGGCCCCTATAATGGATCGCTTATGTCAACGGACCGACTTGAGGACGGCGCGTTTTGCCGTGCGTCTGATGGGAAGATGCTCACGGGCGTAAGCATGCACGAATTTCCGAAACCGCTCGGCAACCGGGGAAAAATATTTGTTCTTACGATAAATCAACTCCATGTCGCGTCGGAGTTCGAAGTCGTCGACGGAGATCACTTTCAATTCGTCGAGCGGCCCCTTGCCTTCAACGGCGTACTGAGAGACAAAGCCGATCCCCAGATTGGCCGCCACGGCCCTTTTGACTGCTTCGGTTCCCATGAGCTGCATGACTACGTTCGGCGTGATGCCTGCTTCCTTCAGCCGACGCTCAACGAACTGCCGAGTACGAGAGCCTTGAGCCGGAACGATAAATGGCAGATCCTTGAGGTTCTTGAGCAAGACCTTTGCCGCATTTGCGAGGCGGTGAGAAGGCGAGACGATCAACGCCAATCGGTCCAGACAAACCGCCTCCACGCCGAAACGCCGGTCCTCGGTCGGGCCGCCCACCAGAGCGAGATCCACTACGTTCTCGAGAATCTTTTCGTAGAGCCATTGCGTCGATTCGATCTGCAAAATAATTTCGGTTTCCGGATGATTTTCCTTAAAGGCCCGCACGATTCGCGGCAGGAGATACATCCCTCCGGTCGTGTTCGCGCCGAGGACCAGCTTCCCTTTCGACGCGGCGCCCAGCTCCGCGATCGTGCGCTCGGCTTCGTCTTTGGCATGGAGAATGGTAACCGTACATCGATGAAACGCCTCGCCGGCTTGCGTCAAGCGCAGCTTCGGACCGCCTCTTTCAAAAAGCGCAATGCCCAGCTCCTTCTCCAGCGCTTTGATCTGCTGGCTGACTGCGGGCTGCGTGAGACGAAGGTCGAAGGCAGCCGCCGTGATGCTCTGCAGCTGGGCGACCGTATAAAAGATTTTGAGCTGATGAAAATTCACGCTTGGCCTTCGTATTCTATCCGGTCCCACTTCCCTACATCCACCTCCCATCCTTTTTTGTCGGAGAGCGAGAGCGCATTGCGCTCGAGATCCCGGATATGGACTTCGACACCGGGACGGTCCGGACGCCATAGTTCCGGCCTTTCCGGGTAGGCGGCCTGGAACTTAGTAACGAGCTCCTCGGGATGGTGCATGATAATACCGAAGTGGCTCGCGCTGCGGGGATCGCTCTCGTGTCGCACCAGGCAGATGTTGACGAAGCCGTCCGCGACGCAAGCCCTGCTTCTCTTGCCGGCTTCGACGGTGCCCCGGCCCGTCTCGACTTCCCGCATGCCGAAGACCCGGCTATAAAACCGAAGCTTGCTCTCCGGGTCACGATCGCCGGTCGCGATGTGGCGGATTCCTGGAATTTTCTTCTCACCTTCCACACCATAGCCTTTTTCTGAGATATCGATGGCGAAGCCCTGCGGTTCCCGGAACTTGATCCGATATTCGGAATACGGGTCCGCTTTAGGTCTTCTCTCCAACTGAATCGACGTGTCGAATTCCCGAATTCGCTTTTTTATCTCGTCGATGCTCTCGACCTGAATCCCGACGTGATGGAGACCCAGCTCCCTGCTTTCCCGGCCGCTCTTGAGGAGTCCGACATTGAGATAGCCGTCGGTCAAATAGACGCTGCCTCCCGGCCCACCGCCCAACTTTCCGAAACCGAACCAGCGGCAATAGTATTCCTCCAAGCGCGCAGGATCGTCGCAAACGATTGCCATCTGCTTCACCCTTGGCATAAAGCGTTCCTTCTTTCTCTACCGGAATTTTTGATTCATGCGGCGGCTCCCCGCTCCCATTTATCTATATCGACCTCCCAGCCCTTGCCCTCCGAGAGATCAAGCCGGTTGCCTTCCGGATCCGTGAAGCGAAACTCGGCATACGGCCGATTCGCAGGCCGCTTCTGGATCGTAGCCCCGGCGCTGATCTCGTCCAACACGCGCTTTAGGTCCGACACGAGAAAACCGATATGGTTGATACCGAATTTCATCTCGTGCCCAGGGCTGGACGAATTGTAAAACGGATGTATTGCCAGATTGGTAAAGCCGTCGCCAGCAAAGCGGTTGAGTTTCCCGTCCTGTCGGTATTGATAGCTGGTCATGACCTCTCTCAAGCCGAGCACCTCAAA
>JAUXIP010000079.1 GCA_030620935.1 Deltaproteobacteria bacterium
GCTCGCGGGCAAGATGCGACATCAAACGCGCGGTTGGGCCATCGACCGGTTCCGCATATTTTTTCTCGTCCCCCTTGCTTCCACGCCAATTAAATACCTCGGGCAACGCCACGACTTTTGCCCCTCTGGCAGCAGCCTCCCGCACCATACCTTCGGCCTCTTTAAGGTTCGCCTCCCTATCAGGCGAGGCCAGCATCTGGACCGCTGCAGCCCAAAACTTCATGGAGAAGAATCCTTTTTCATCTATGGTTTTTGGACCAAGGGGCTTGCTTTTCTCAGCGATTCAAGAAAACCGGACAAGGGCTTTTCCTAAGCACGTACTCTGTGGCGCTTCCCAGAACCAATTCAATGATCCGCCTGTGTCCATAAGCACCAATAAACAGGAGGTCGTAATTGAAGTTTGTCAAATATTCGACGATTTTCTGCTCGGGATATCCTCTGGCCAGCTCATAGCGGACTTCTATCCCGTAAGAGTCTAAATAGGATTTCGCCTCTTGGAGAACCTTTTCCCCCGTCTTCTCTTCCTTCGAAGCGTGAAGAACCGTCAGGGGTAAACGGAGTTGAGTACAAAACTCGGCCGCAGATTCCATAGCAGAACTCGCCCTTTGGCTCCCATCATAGGCCAGAAGGGGACGCTCAATAGGCTTAAACTTCCGGTTCGAGACGAAAACCGGGCGCGGGCACTTTCTGGTCACGGTCTCTGCGGTGTTTCCCAAAAGACCGGCCGAAAAATCTTCATTGATTCCTCGGTGGCCCAGGACCACGAGATCGGCAACCTTGGAGCGTTCGCATATTTCGTTGGGGATAATGCCCATGTCCAGGAAGGTTTGGTATCGTATCTTTTTCTCCTGGCAGCACTGACAGAACTCTTCGAGTATCATCTTTCCTCTCTCTTCCAAGACCTCCCGCATTTTTGTGGAGAAATCCAGGTAAGGCTCAAACCCTAGGGAGCCAGAGATGTCGTGGAAGAAGGTCCCCTCGATGGACACCATGTCGATGACGTGTTGACCGAAGAGGACACCGTCGAACTTCTCGGCAACCCAAAGGCCGTATTCCAAGGCTGCTCTGGAATGGCTCGATCCATCGAGAGGAATCAGGATATTTTTGATCATTTCTCCCTCCCGGCACTTCGGGGATTTTGCCTCAAGATGCCGTATATACAGGAGAACTTCAGTCCCAACCTCCAACCCCTCCAATTTCGCAGATACCATACCAATCTGTCCCTGATTTGCAAGCTGAAATATTCCGTGCTCGTCAAGATGTTTATGTTCAGGGGACCTCCCATCCCATCGCTTCAGTGTCTCGTCGGCAGGAAGTCTTGCTGCTCGCTTCGGGCAGCATCGAAACTCGCTGCGCTCAAACATCGATGCTGCTGATCCTCAGCTTCGCAGAGACTCCCGTCGCCTCCGAGCCAATCTTCGCTCAGGGACGGGAAGGTCCCCCACTCGCGGTGGTGCAGTGGCTGAGTGGGCTTCCTGAGCGGGGCTATCTTAACCGCCTGCATAGCAGGCTGTTGGACGGAGCAGCGGGTACCCGCCGAGGGCTTGCGCTGGATGAAAACCGGAACTGACCGAAGGGAATTCCGGAAGGTTCATCCGAGCAAGTCCCGGCAGGGTCGCTGCGGGAGTCCGTGAAGCGAAGGGAGCCCCGAAGCCCTGCATGAAGGCTTCCACGCTGTGTTTGTTATGCCATGGGTTCTACAAAGTTGGTGAAGCTTTAGAGGCAAGATCAATGGACGAGGAAAAGATTTCGGTCGGAGTTGTTGGGGTCGGGTATGCCGGGGGATATCACGCGGAGAAATATGCCGCCTCGGGCAAAGCGGAATTGGTCGGTGTTGTTGATATCGATCGCGATCGCGCTTTGGAGATCGGCGGAAAGCTCGGAGTCTCTTCGGCTACGGATTACCGGGAGCTGTTCGGTAAGGTGCGCTGCGTCAGCGTAGCTGTGCCGACTCGTCTGCACTACGAGGTCAGCCGGGATTTTTTTGCGGCCGGAATCGATGTTTTAGTCGAAAAGCCCATAGCGGCCACCCTGGAAGAGGGGAGAGAGTTGGTGGCGTTGGCAGCGGAAAAGGGGTGCGTGTTGCAAGTCGGTCACCTGGAACGCTTCAATCCTGCCATCCGCCGGTTGGAGAATATCATCCGGGAGCCTAAATTCGTGGAGTGCCATCGCCTTGCCCCTTTTGTCGAGCGGGGGACCGATGTGGATGTGGTGTTCGATCTCATGATTCACGACATCGACGTGATCGCCAGTTTGGTGCGCTCGCCTGTCAAACAAGTCGAGGCCGTGGGTGTTCCGGTTCTAACCGATAAACCGGATATTGCCAACGCGCGCATCACATTCGCCAACGGCTGCATTGCGAATATCACATCGAGCCGGGTTTCGATGAAGCGCGAACGCAAGGTGCGTTTTTTTCAACCGGACGCCTATATCTCTATCGACTACGACCAGAAGCGGGCTCAGATCTACCGCAAACCGGAGAAGGGAAAGGGGTGGCTTGATATCCGGGGAGAGACTGTCGAAATTAAGGACGGAGATGCCCTGGCGGATGAGATCGATTCCTTCTTGCAGGCCGTGAGCAGCCGTAGCCGCCCGTTAGTGAGCGGGGAAGAAGGGCTCACGGCTCTCGAGATCGCCTCTATGATCAGTGACCAACTGTGAGCCTGTCGTTATGCAGAGTATTGTTTGTCGACTGCCGGCCTGGGAGTCTCTCTCCGGTCCGATGCGATAGGCCCGTCTTACGCTTGACTGGGTGATGAGAGCGTCTTTGGGATACGCTTGGCCCTCCTCGTCCCACACATCGGTCCTTCGAGACACCCCCAGGCCGGCGATTTCTCGCGCGTCTGGCGGCGGTCTTAACGGGTCTGTGAAGATGGATTTTGACAACCCTATTGGAAAGGCAACCTCGGATAAGCAGATGAGCGGAGCAGAGAAACGACCCAAGCGGATCATGCTCGTCGTCGGAGAGGCATCAGGAGATCTTCATGGAGCACATTTGGTGAAAGCCCTGCACCAGCGGGATCCGAAGATCGAGGTTTTCGGCGTGGCTGGTGAGGCGCTTAGGAAGGAGAAGGTCAAAGTTCTTTTCGATGTGGCTCGGCTGAGTGGAATGGGGCTTACAGAGCTTGTGGGGAGCCTCGGGACGATCTGGCAGGCCTATCGGCTCTTGCGGAGGGCGTTGAAGGAAGAAAGGCCGGAACTTTTGATTTTAATCGATTTTCCTGAGTTCAACTTGCGCCTGGCTTGCTTGGCCAAGCAATTGGGCATACCCGTGCTCTACTACATCAGTCCGCAGATTTGGGCTTGGCGACGGCGACGCATTCGGAAGATCGCGCAAAGGGTGGACCGGATTGCAGTGATTTTTCCCTTTGAGGTTCCGCTTTACGAAAGCCAGGGTGTTCGAGTCAGTTTTGTAGGTCATCCTTCGTTGGAGGTCACCCATGCTTCGGAGTCCAAGGAGGCGACGCTGATCCGATATGGTTTGGAGCCGTCTAAATCAACCGTGGCTCTTTTGCCTGGAAGCCGGCGGAAGGAGGTCCATTATCATCTGCCTTGCATGCTGGAAGCGGCTGAAAAATTAGCTCGGTGGATGGGCGTTCAGTTTATCCTGGTTCGCGCAACCACAATAGAGCGTCGAGTTTTCGAAGAAGCTCTTGCACAGACTTCAATAAGGATACCCATCGTGGAAGGAAACACCTACGATGCTTTAAACGCTTGTGATCTTGCGTGGACCGCTTCTGGGACGGCCACACTGGAGACGGCGCTGATGTTAAAGCCTATGATCATTGTATATCGGGTGTCCTGGATTACCTATGCCTTGGCGCGGCTACTGGTTCGGGTCGATCACATCGGCATCGTCAATATCATCGCAGGAGAGACCATCGTGCCGGAGCTTATTCAGGGAGAGGTCACGGCGGATCGAATCGTCAGAGAAAGCCAAGCTATTTTGCAGGATTCGGATCTGCGGCAGCGAATGGTTGAAAAGTTGTCGTCGGTCCGGCAAAAACTCGGCTCTCCAGGCGCAGCGGGTCGAGTAGCCGATATGGCCCTGTCCATGATAACTTAATAAATTTACCCTGGAGTTGGTCCGTCTTATTTTGGCGTAGTGAGGAGTGAAATTTGACAACCTACCGACGGTTACTGCGGTATCTTAAACCGTACCTATGGCCTTACTTCTCCTTGGCCATGGTTTGTATGCTGGTGTACGGTGCCACGGATGGGGCGATACCGTTTCTGGTACGAACGGTCATGAATGATATTTTTGTGCGGAAGGATCAAGCCGCTTTAAATGTCATCCCCTTTGTGATTGTGGGCATCTTTGCCTCCCGTGGCCTGGTGAACTTTGGCCAGAGCTACCTCACCGCCTATGTGGGTATGCACATTGTTACCGATGTCCGAAACGCGATCAATCGCCATCTACAATCCCTCTCCCTTTCTTTCTTTCATCGTCATTCGACGGGAACGCTCATCTCTCGCGTCAACAATGATGTAACCATGCTGCGGACAGCAGTGACGGACTCCGTGGCCTCATTGATGCGAGATACCACTTCCGTGGTGGTGTTAATGGCAGTGGCTTTTTATATGGATTGGGTCCTGGCCACTATCGCCTTTGTGGTTTTCCCAGCGTCGGTCCTACCCGTGACTCGGCTAAGCAGAAAAATCAAGCGTTTCACCAAGCGTGGGCTAGTCGCTAGGGGAAACCTAACTGCTTTCTTGCAGGAGAGCATTCAGGGGAATCGTATTGTCAAGGCCTTTGGTATGGAGGAATACGAAAACAAAAGATTTGGTCAGGAAAATCAGCGGATTCTTAAACAGGCCTTGAGGGCTAGTCGCATTCGTTCCGTGGTCACTCCGGCCATGGAACTTTTGGCATCATTTGGGATCGCGGCAGTGGTGTGGTACGGCGGGTCCAGTGTCATTCAAGAGGGACGGACCCAAGGGGAGTTTATGGCCTTTATTACCGCCATGGTCCTCATGTATCAACCATTTAAAAACCTGACCAGGATGTTTACGGCGGTTCAGCAGGGGATTGCAGCTGCGGAGAGGGTCTTTGAAATTCTAGATGCAGAACCGGAGATCCAGGATCATCCGAATGCCGTGCCGTCTCCAAGATTTTCCCGCGGGATCGAATTACACAACGTCAGCTTCGGGTACGGCCGTAATTCGGTTTTGAACAACATTAACTTGAAGGTCGAGGCCGGCGAGATGGTGGCCTTGGTGGGAGTGAGTGGGGTGGGGAAGAGCACACTGGCTGATCTCGTTCCGCGCTTTTACGATGTGACGGTGGGAAAGATCACCATCGATGGAGTAGATATCCGTGAAGTCACGCTCCAGTCGCTGCGCTCTCAGATCGGGATTGTCGCGCAACGCACCTTTCTCTTTAATGATACGGTCAGGAACAATATCGCCTACGGAGACCCCTCCAAGGATACGGAGTCCATCGTAGCAGCGGCTAAAGCGGCTCATGCCCACGAGTTTATCATGGCTATGCCTCTAGGTTATGACACCATCGTGGGGGAGTTTGGGGTGAGGCTTTCGGGAGGACAGGGGCAGAGACTCGCCATAGCCCGTGCGCTGCTCAAGGATGCTCCCATCTTGATCCTGGATGAGGCGACCTCTTCCCTGGATGCGGAGTCGGAGCGGTTGGTTCAGGAGGCGCTGGAAAACTTAATGGTGCGGCGGACCACTTTGGTGATCGCCCATCGACTCTCTACGATACGCAGGGCGAACCGTATCATTGTCTTAGTCGGTGGTGCGATTGCGGAAGAGGGGACCCATGAAGAGTTGTTGGCCCGAAAGACTGAATACAGCAGGCTTTATACCCTGCAATTTCAGCAAGACGAGGGAGCTTCGGGGGAGAATCTCCTCCATTGAGTGTCCGTAGCGCGCCATGATCTATTGGGTTTACAATTTTTTCCTCACCTGTGTTTTTCTTCTCACCTTGCCTCTGCTTCCTCTGTTTATTTTTTTGGGAGAACGATATCGAAAGGGACTTCTGCAGAGGATGGCTTTTTATCCAAAGGAGATTTTGGACTCGGCGCGAGGAACCCGCCCTATTTGGATTCATGCCGTCTCGGTAGGAGAGGTTCTGGCTGCCAGGCACCTGGCCCAAGAGCTCAAAGAGAGGTTCCCACGCCGTAAGATCGTATTTTCGACTTTTACCTCGACAGGCAACGAGGTGGCACGAAAAACCGTGACTGCGGCCGATCTTTTTACCTTTTTGCCATTGGATCATCCGTGGATTGTCCGACGGGCCTTAACACAACTGGATCCTTCCGTTCTCATATTTCTGGAGACGGAAATTTGGCCTAATCTGCTGCGTGCGACCTATCGCAAGGGAATCCCTACCTTGCTGCTGAGCGGGAGGCTTTCACCCAAGGCGTTTCGCCGGTATTCTTTATTTCGCCTGTTTTTCTCAAAAGTGGTTCGACAGTTTACGGCTGTGGGAATGCAAAGCGCGGAGGATGCGGAAAGAATGGCTTGTTTGGGTCTTGATCCCGATAAAATTCGGACCACCGGAAGTCTGAAACATACCCCGTTGGAAAGGGAAGAAGGCGCGCTTCAAAAGACCAGAGACAAGATATTGGCCCTGATGGGGCCGGGAGGGAGACCTGTCTTAGTCATGGGGAGCACGCATGCCGGAGAAGAGGAGATTCTGCTCGATGTATTCCTTTTTCTTAAATCACGTTTTCCTTCTCTTTTGATGGTCTTAGCGCCCCGGCACCCACAGCGTTTTGATGAAGTCGAGCAGCTGCTGAAAAGCAAGAGCGTGCGATATGAGAAGAAAAGCGAGATGAATGGGCGAGTGGCGGAGATCTCGGACGTGATTTTTCTAGACACACTGGGGGAGCTCCCTGTTTTCTATGCCCTCGCGGACATTGCCTTTGTCGGGGGTAGTTTAGTCGATGCAGGAGGACATAATCTGGTGGAGCCTGCCCGTTGTCGCAAGCCGATTCTCTTTGGCCCCCACATGACCAACTGTGCCGATCTCGCCGACGAAATGAAGCGAAAAGGCGCCGGCATCGAGGTCTCAGGCAAGGAAGATCTCATCGGCGCCATATCGGCACTCTTGGCCGACCGGACAAAGGCAGAAAAAATGGGGGAGCTTGCTTACAGCGTCGTACAGAGCGATCGAGGCGTGATGGAACGGAGCATGGAGCTTGTCTCCCGCTATTTGCATCCAGCTCAATGAATGGCTGACATGAATTGATGCACAGCTGGTGGGTTCGAAGAGTTTGGAAACGGAAAGGCCTTTTCGGCCCGCTTCTTTGGATTTTGGCCCTTCCTTTTTCTTTTCTCTACGGCATCGGAGTCTCTGTTCGAAATCTCCTTTATACATGGGGCATTCCGGCCAAAAAACTTCCGTGTGCCGTCGTCAGCGTAGGCAATCTCACCGTGGGCGGGACCGGCAAGACGCCGACGACCTTATGGCTGGCACGGGAGCTGGGTCGGCGGGGATATAAAGTAGCCATCCTCAGCCGGGGTTATAGACGAAGCGGCAAGGGACCTATGCTGCTGGAGGCGCAAGAGAGCAGGCCGGCTTCCTTCAAGCAGGCGGAGGAACTCCCGGACGCAGGGGATGAACCGATCATGATGGCCAGGCTCTTCGGCCAAAGAGTCGTGGTGGGAAAAAAGAGATACCAAGCTGCGAGCCTGTTACTTCGCAGCACGGATGTCGATGTCTTTATTTTGGACGACGGATTCCAGCACCGCCGTTTAAAGCGCGATCTGGATCTCTTACTTTTAGGTGCGGATTGGAAGGGATGGTTGTTGCCGGCAGGCCCTTTTCGCGAGCCTAAGAGTTCTTTGCACCGGGCTAACCTTTTTCTGATCACCGGCGAACAAGGGCAATGGGAATCCCTCTTGACCGGGCGCCCGCAAGAAACTATTTTTTCCGGCTCGCTTCGACCCCAATGCCTTTTGACCTTGGACGGAGACCAGTGGAAAGAACAGCCTTTGGCGGTATTGGACAAAAGCAAGATCCTTACCGTTTCCGCCATCGCCAATCCTCTCGCCTTCTATCGCATGATTCATGA
>JAUXIP010000244.1 GCA_030620935.1 Deltaproteobacteria bacterium
ACTTGAAACCAGAAACTAGAAACTTTGAACGCCCCAACGGCGCATTAGTGAGTGGCATCATACACCGCATTCATCATTGCCGCATTTAGATCCGCCGGGGTCACGGCACAGTACTCCATGGAGTATCCAGGCCTCTCAACTATCCCTTGCTGTAAAAGCCTTACCAAAATTGTCTGGGTTACCTTCGAATGGGCCTTTCGGTCCAGGTGATCCATCGTATCGGCCTCATGGTGCTTGGAAAAATAGCTTGCTTGCTCCGCCGTGAGCCCGTAGTGGGTGGTAAGGGCGTTAAACCATTCTAGGCAGCATAGCCCGAATGCCCCTTCCCACAAAACCGAAAACCAGTATTCCTGGATGAGTCCATCGCTAAGTAAAGTCCTGTGGAAATCGGGCAGTGCCCGTGCCCCCGGTAACATAGGTGTGATCAGCACCTCTTCAGCGGACAACCCCAAGGCCTCTCCCGTAGAAATAAGGATCTGGATATGCCCCGGCGGCTTGGGGTGGCCAAACTCATCCAACACTTTTTCGGTGTATGTTTCCATCAAGTCGATGTTTTTAACGAAAAACCATAGGTGCTTATAAAAAGATGCCGTGTAGATGGAGTTGATCACGGGCACAAAGGCCCCCCAGTTCTGATAAAAGAGCTTGATGGATTCCTTCTTGAGTTTGCCTCGCCTCAGTTCCTCCATGAACCGGGTCCGATCTACGGTTTCTTTCCAGCGTTGATTGACCTTGCCGGTCATCTCCGTCACCCAATTTTCCGCCTCCTTCTCACCCATCCGAATCATCGTCCTTCTCCTTCATGCATTCTCATTATGTTTTGCTTTGTAAATTTTCTGACTTCACGACGTCCCAACCCATACTTTCCTCACCGAAATATTCAGACACAGCCTCTCCTGTCAAGTCTCTCCTCATTGAAGTTTGCAGCTCAAACTAAGGCTAAGGGCTATACAAATAGATCGGGCTTCGGGGCTCCCCTCGCATTCTCACAATCATGCTTGGAGTGAGGGGGCCTGCCGAACAAGCCGAAAGCAGCGAGACTGAACGCTTCGACATAAGCAGAGACCCATTGCTTTCGGCGCGAGAGGCAGGCTCCTGAACGGAACTTCCCGCCTCAGCCTAAGGCTGATCCGCCTCCGGCGGAGTCGAGGCACTGAAGCGATGGGATGGGAAGATCCCCTAACCCTGATATGTGAAGCTTCCCTCATTTAACCGGCACCCTCAACTTGATCCTCTTTTCTCCAGTCTGATAATGCTCGCCTTTGAGTGCTAATTGGGCCTCCTCCTCATCCTCATCAGACCATGACCCGAGTTTATAGCCGAACCAGGGGTCCTGAGGAGTTAGTTTGGGCAACTCCAAACGCTCCCATAACTGCCTCGCCCGTTCCATATACTCGCGCTTGGGCAGCGACACCGGCGGATAGTCCCACTTGCGCGTGGCATCGATTAGCAAGGCGGAGCAGCCGGCGATCTCGTTCATCGAGATCTCCAGCTCGTTTCCGGGAGGTGCCGCCGAGGGATCCATCGAAGGGGTGCGGTTGCGCACCACCAACATGTCGCGGTGGGGCTGCATACGAAAGGCTAAGGCCCAAAGGACGGAATCAAAGTTTTGGGGCTTGATGTCATCGTCCACGGCAATCACGATTTTGCCCGTCGCCGGATGAAACCCCACCACGCTGTGCAGCGCCTGCCAGACATGGGCCTGGTTGCTCTTCTTCATACGGATGACGCAGATCTGGCGCACGGCAATCTCGTGGAAAAACACTTCGAGTATCCCGGGGATGTTGCATTCGTCCCGGAGAAAGCGAAGGTAATTTCCTTCAGCCGCGAGCTGTTTGATCTTGCTCGATTCGCTGGGAGGAAACTGGCTTACAATGGCGGCAAAAACCGGTTTCTTCCTGTGAGTGATGCACTTTACCTCAAAATAGGGATTGAGCATCTTCTCGCCGATGTAGCCGGGGGCCTCTCCAAAAGGGGCTTCAGGCTCAATGTACTCCGTTGAGATCTCCCCCTCGATAACGATCTCGGCGTGAGCCGGAACCACCATATCGATGGTCTTGCAGCTCACAACTTCAACCGGGCTGCCGGCGATTCCTCCCGCGACATCCAGCTCGCTGACACTCAAGGGAACTCGCGACGGTGCCGTATAGGCTACGGCCGGCGGCGCGCCGATCACCAGGGCAGCTTGTAAGGGCATGCCTCTCTCCGTGCATCTTTTCCAGTGATGGCCGCCGTGATTGCTGGAGTGGATGTAGACGCCCGTCCGGGTTGGGCCCTTGACCTGCCCGCGATAGTTCCCGATGTTAATCTTCCCGGTCTGCGGATCCTTGGTGAACCAATGAGACGCGGTCGTATAGGGGGCACAGTCGAACCCTGGCGTCGAAATCGGGATGGGAAACTCTCCTAACCCTCCCTTCTCAGTAAGCGAGGGGCCGATATGAACCTCTTCATGGACCGGGCCGCTTTCGACAATGACCGGCGGGATAGGGTTGGCCTCGGCCCGGCTCCAGCGCTCGACGATCTCCTCCGGCTTGCATTGAAAACCAAAAGCATAGATTTGGCGCGAAGCCGCCAGACACCCGACCGCCACCGGAATATCGTAGCGGCGGCCCTTAACATCCGTGACATTCGTAAACAAGAATGCTCGTCTCTCCTCTTCCGCAAGACCACGAAACTGCCATCGGACTAAGGGCATGAGTTCTGTATCTTTGTTAATCGACTCGTCGATTTTGACCAAAAGGCCCGCCCTATCCAGCGCGTTCAGATGCTCCCTTAAATCCCGAAAGTAACTCATCCTGCCTCCTAACCCAGATTATTTACGCGTTCACCTCCGTCGGGATCCCGTGTGACTGTGGGGCCGACGGTTCCCAAGTATCTACCCCCGTCTAGCTTGTGCCATTGGGGCGCAGGAAAAAAAGATATGTC
Organism: Deltaproteobacteria bacterium; assembly: GCA_030620935.1. Next base: position 2,926 of record JAUXIP010000244.1, read on the forward strand.
AACCTCCCCTTCTTCCATGACGTTCTCAAGTATCGGACCTCCTTCTACCGGAAGAGGGGAAATCAGGGGGAGGGAGCGGCTTTTTCTTCGCCACTGATCGACCGAGCCCGTCTCGTCCGTATCCGCATACTCTCCTACTCCAGAATCGAGGCATATTTCTTGGACAACCGTTCCTTCAGGGCCGGGCTCACCGCATTGATTGGCGGAAACTCCTCGCGCCACTCATACGGGCGAGTGGCATCAATCAGGGCCCTCGAGTTAAATCCCTTAGCGCCCTGCGGGATAGCGGGATCCAACGGGCCGCTCCATGCCCGTCTGATAATCTCGATGGAGTCCACCGGGTCGGAGCGAGTCCCCATCGCCCAGATCACATCGTCGATGTTGTAGATATCGACATCGTCGTCCACGACCACGACGTATCGGCCCAGATAGGCTCCTGGCCGACATTGGCTGGCAACGACAGCCGCCTGTCGCGCATGCCCGGGATAGCGTTGGCGAATCGCGATGATCGAAAAGAATCGATAGGCCGCCGGATGAAGCCAGACCCCTTTGACCTCCGGGACGCCTGCGTCTTCGAGGGCGTTCCAGATCAGCGCCGATCTCATCACGGAGCGGTGAAACCCCTGACCAGCAGAGGGCCGAAGAGGTAGCTCACCGCAGATAAGAGGCCGTTCGCGGAAGTGCAGGGCCTTTACCCGAACGACGGGTTCCGATCTGCGGCTGCTTGCATAATAACCGGGCCATTCTCCAAAGGGTCCTTCCTCTTTCACGTCGCCGGGAGTCATCTCACCCTCGATGGCGATTTCCGAATAGGCCGGGATAGGCAGACCCGTTACAGGACCTCGAACGAGCTTTATGGGTTGGCCCAAAATTCCACCGGTATAAGCGAACTCGCTCACCTTATTCGGAACGTCGGTGCAAGCGGAGATAAAGAGAGCCGGGTGATGGCCGAATGAGATAACCACGGGACAAGGCTTGCCCTGAGAAAACCACTTATCCCGGTGAATACGGCCATGCTTGCCTGGAGATATATAGAGGGCGAGCGAATCCGGGCCATGCACCATGACTCGATAGGTCCCGGCGTTGAACCATCCTTCTTCTGGGTCCTGGGTTACAACCAGATCCCCGGTTCCGATATACCTTCCCCCATCCTGCTCATGCCAGCGAGGGACCGGTAAAGAAGTCAGGTCTATATCCTTCTCGATCGTATGTTCAAGTATCGGCCCATCCTGAACAAATTCCGGCTCGATTGGTTCGATCCTCTTAACCTTTCTCCTCCAATCTTCGATGAACTCACGCACCCCCAGCTTGGGCTCTATGCCCATGGCCAAGGCAAGCCTTTCTACCGTGTCCAACTGCGCGCAGAGGATACCGACATCCTTGCGTGCGTCAGGGATGTTCTCGAACAGGATCGCGGGAGGAGGCTTCTTTTTCTCCAGCATAAGCTCCAGGAGTCCTCCGATTTCGAGATC
>JAUXIP010000191.1 GCA_030620935.1 Deltaproteobacteria bacterium
ACGAGGCGTTTCTACAGCGTTTTAGAAAAGCGTCTGGCCGCAGTGCCATTTCTGGCCGACGACTAATCGATCGCTGACATTGCCACCTACCCATGGGTGGCTCGCTACGAAAGGCATGAGGTCAGACTGGAGGAGTTTGCACACGTCAAGCGTTGGTTCGACGAGATCTCATCCCGCCCCGCGGTTCAGCGAGGCATGCAGGTACCGAAGGCATAACGCCGGTCTTCACAGTTCATTCACTCTATGGTCGCGTGCAACCGTAGTCTGGTTTTTGTTCAGGGCGACAACTTCTCAACCCGCACCTCCGCGTTGTAGTCCGGCTCGCCGGATACGGGATCGGTGCGTTGTTGGATCAGCACATTGGCTTCAGGCCAGTATGCCTGGAGCGTGCCGGGTTTCACCGGGGCGAGTTGGATAGTGCCGTTCATTTCACCGGCCTTGGAGCGCAGCACCACTCGACTTCCATCGTCTAGCCCGAGACGCTCGGCATCCTGCGGAGCCATGAATATGACATCTCTTTCCCTACTCCCCATGAGACGGTCTTTGGTCCCGAAGGTCATGCTGTTGAATTGTTTTCCGCGCCGGGTACTGAGGAGGAAACATCCTTTTGAAACCTTTGGATCCGGAGGCACAAGCACGCTGAAAAGGGCTCGGCCATCCGGCATATTGGAAAAATGTCCGCCCTTGAAAAGATACGGACCGCCCCACTGCAAAAAGTCCCCTTCCTTTGTCAGCTTCTCTACTCCTTGGTAGAGAGGCATGACCCGACTCATCTCTTCACGGACGCTCCGCGTGTCGTTGAAGGGAAACAAGAGTTCGCCATTGGGCATCGCTTTGCGTCCGATAAGAGACGGGATTTCCCACTCCGGCAGAGACTCTCCGACACGGTGTCCGGGGACTTCCGGGGTAAAGCGGATTCTCCTTTCCGTGCTGGTAACCGTCCCGCCCCCTCTCTGCTCGTAGCGGGTCTGGCCCGGCAGGATGATCACCGCCTCCTCGGCATCGACGAGCATCGAGCTGTTGAGGACAATGTCCTGATGGATCCGGACCTTCACGTTTGCCAGCGCTTGGGCTACGAAGCTCCGGTCCGGCATGATCTCCAGAAGGTTTCCACCGATCGAGTAAAGGAACTCTAAGTCACCCCGATGGGCGGCCTCGATCATCTGGGGCACCCTCAGTCCGGGGGTAGAAGGGACCGGATGGCGCCAGAGGTTGGAGAAGCGGCGGCCGTTTTCTTCATTGACCGGAAAACCGCCGGGAAACTTGTCCGGCTCCAAGCCACACTCTCCGCCTCCCTGAACCCCGCTGTGGCCTCGGATCGGCATGATGCCGCACTTCTCTCGCCCCAACATTCCGCGGGCCAGGGCGAGGTTGACGATTGCCTTGACGTTGTCCACGCCGAATTCATGCTGCGTTAGCCCCATGCTGTAGACGAAAACCGCACTGCGGGCCAGGGCATAGAACTGGGCAAAGCGCTCCATTTCAAAGCGGGGAAGACCTGAGCGCTCCTCCAGCAGCTCCCAAGACTGTTCTCCCAAGGCGGTCTTTAGCTCATCGAAGCCTCGCGTGTGTTTGACGATGAATTCACGGTCCAATCGGTTCATAGCCATCAGTGCCTTGAGAACGCCGTTGATGAAGGCGATATCGCCGCCCACGCGCACCTGATAAAAGTCGTCCATGAGCTTGGTGCCGAAAAGCGCGCTGCTGAGAACCGACGGCACCCAATAGCGCTCCAAGCCATACTCTCGCATCGGATTGACGACAAGGATGCGGGTGCCTTTTTTCTTGGCATAGTGCATGTACTTCGTGGTTACAGGCTGGTTGTTGGCGAGGTCGGAGCCGAAAATCACGAGGAGGTCGGTTCCGATAAAGTCGGAGAGGGAACAGGTCGGCGCTGCTACCCCCAAGGTAGCTTTGAGTCCATAGACGCTCGCCGCGTGACAAAGACGGGAGCAGAGATCGACGTTGTTGGTGCCCAGGGTGCGGGCAAGCTTTTGAAAAACGTAGTAGGTTTCGTTTGTAAGACCCCGTGATGTAGCAAAAAAGCCCATGTGCTGGGGTGATATCCTGTGGACGGTTTGAACCACCATGTGCACGGCTTCTTCCCAGGAGATACGGGAGAAGCCTTTCTCTCCTCTGCGCCGGACCATGGGAAAGGGAAGCCTCCCGAGAGAGCGGAGCTTCTCTTGGCCGAGTTGGCGGAGCCGGTCGACATCGCTCAGCAGTGAGGGTCTCATCTCCCTCATGGTATTCAGCCGGAGAAGCGTGAGGCGAGTCATGCAAAGATGAATCCCGTCCATCACGTTGTCGCGCAGGCCATAGGGGCCTAGAGAACAGCCGTCGCAGACCCCGTGACGCAAGATATTCCAGGCGTACGGAAGCTCGGTCTTGTTTTCCCAGACGACCTTGGCCATCTCACGAAAGTGATGCGGCTTGACCTGGCCGTAGAGGCCGAAGGGAACCAGGCGGGAGAGCCAGGTATCGTTGGATTTCAGCTTAGGATGGTTTACTGGTCTCTTCATGAAACTCGCTCAGTAACCCGGAAAACTCCTCGGGCTCATTTTTAGAAGTCGATAGTTTACAGAGGGCATAGCGCTGATAGATGTTCCATCGGCTCCATTCCTGAAGCGTTATGGGCCGTCCCGTTTCCTGACTCATGCCTTGTACCGACGCCGGGATGCAGCTTGGATCTTCCCAGGGAGGGTCCGTCACGGGAGGGACCAGGGCGACCTTTTCTCTGAAATATCGGTACGATAGAAAATCGAGGTACGAAGAAAAATTTTTCTTCTCCTCTTCCGTCTCCACCGGAAGATGGCACAGAACCCACCGTTCCTCCAGGCTAAAAGCCAGCCAGCCCTTAAGGGAAACCTTGACGCCCGTCAGGTCGAGCTTCATCCGCACATGCAGGGGAACGCGGCTCAGATTAGGATAGATCTCGGATTCATAGCTATAGCGGTAAAACATTGGAGTATTACTCCGTCGTTGAAAAAGGATTTGCTTTTAGACTCTATGAAAAGTTATTTTCTCCCTTCTGGGGGTAGAAGGTCAACCGTCGGAAGTTCGTAGCAATGGAGGAATGATATCATGGCCAAGGCGAAGTGCGCGAAATACTTTATGCCGCTTAATAAAGTTAGAGAGAAAGAGTTCCTTGCTCGCCGGATGGGCTGCAAGGGAGTCGGCTTCAGTTTGGTTCGTTATAAACCCGGTCAAGGAGCGGGATATGTCCATCGCCACAGGGTTCAGGAAGAGATCATCATGACGCTCAAAGGGACGGGGAGCATCATTCTCGACGGCCGGCGTCATTCCATGCCGCAGGGGACTATCGTGCGCGTCCCTCCGCAGGTCTATCGGGCCCTCGGCAACGATTCGAAGCGAGACGTGGTGTTTCTGCTCACGGGCGGCATCCCGCCTAAGAATTTTCCCCACGGCAATAGAACCCTTTTCGGCGACGGTATCCCGAACCGAAAGAAGGTTCCTCGGTGGAAAAAACGCTAGGACTGCCATGAGTCTGCCTGCTTTTTCTCGCGACTTTAATGCCGCGGCCCTGTGGTCCGGAATGACCGCCTTCGTCTGGTATGCGTTTGGCGCAGTCCCGCTGCACATTGCCGTGTCTGACCAATTAGGCCTCTCGACTGCACAGACGTCGAGCTGGATCTTCATTGTCTGGTTTAGTGGTGCCGTTTCAACCATCGCACTATCCCTCTATTTTCGACAACCTAGACCTATCACCTGGACGATCCCCGGTTTGATTTATCTAGGCACCCTTGCGGATCGCTTCAGTTTTGCAGAGCTCGTTGGTGCAAATCTCGTCGCAGGTTTCTTGCTACTAGTACTGGGAATTCTCGGTGTTGGCGGAAAAATCATGAGATGGCTCCCCCTTCCTATCATCATGGGGATGTTCGGAGGAAGCATTCTTGCTTATGTGATTCGCATGGTCGTGGTTACAGTCGAAGATGTCGCTGTCGCCGGAGTCACAGTTGGAGGCTACCTGCTCGGAAGACTGATCGGGAGCCGAAGTGTACCTCCTGTTGGTCTGGCGGTTATCAGCGGCGGGATCGCAGTCGCCCTCATCGGTACAACCGCAGTTGAGCCTGTCGAATGGACTCTCCCCGTTCTCGCCATGCCGGAAATGAGCTTTTCGCTTTCCTCGATCATCGCCGTTAGCCTGCCAATGGTCGTATTGGCCATGGGTCTGGGCAATGTTCAGGGCATCGGGTTCCTTTTGGCCCAGGGCTACACCATTTCGGTTAATTCAGTTTCTACCGTCGTAGGTATTAACTCGATTGTCAATGCGTTTCTGGGTGGCCATCCTGCGACTGTAGCGAGGACAGGTGTAGCGATACTAGCATCTCCGGACTCTGGCGATATTTCGGGTCGATACTGGGCAGCAGTGATCTCAGCCGCATTGACGATTGTTATGGCATTTGCAGCCACGCCTGTGGCCTCTTTGTTGAATGTACTACCGAAGACCTATATCTTCGCACTTGCCGGGCTCGCGATACTATCCTCGCTCCAGGATGCTTTGGAGAAGTCGTTCGGTGGCAAGATGCGTTTCGGTGCGCTGGTAGGGTTTGTGGTCGCGGCGACTCCATTCGCTGTCCTTGGAATTACTTCTGCCTTTTGGGCGATTATTGCAGGTCTTGGTGCGTCCCTGCTGGCAGAACGACAAGAGCTTTTAGCCCACTGGCGGGAAAAGGGACCGAATAATCCATCAAGGTAGGAGGAATAGAGAGTGAAGAGCAACGAGTTGTTAGAGGTCTTACACAAGAGACGCAGCGTTCGTGTGTACAAGACTGGGAAGGTTACTGATTCACAGTTAGAGACGATTTTAGAGGCGGCGCGTTGGGCGCCCTCAGGCGCGAATACGCAGCCGTGGGAACTTGTAGTGACGCGAGACCGAAATAAGATGAAGAGAGTGCGAGAGATTTTCTATAGCGAGTGGAAACGTCGTAAACGTGAAGACCCAGTGACGTACAAGGGACTAACCAAATACTACGTGGGGGATGCGAGTGTCGTTGTCTTGGTTTGCGGTGATCCGAGAACGATGCAAGTATATCTGAC